>JAXMKZ010000044.1 GCA_034370385.1 Coriobacteriia bacterium | reverse complement strand
TTTCATCCCTGCTGAAAGCGGTTTACAACCCGAAGGCCTTCATCCCGCACGCGGCGTTGCTGCGTCAGGCTTTCGCCCATTGCGCAAAATTCCCCACTGCTGCCTCCCGTAGGAGTCTGGGCCGTGTCTCAGTCCCAGTGTGGCCGATCCGCCTCTCAGCGCGGCTACCCATCGTCGCCTTGGTAGGCCATTACCCTACCAACAAGCTAATGGGCCGCGGGTCCATCCTATGCCGCCGGAACTTTCCCGGACCGACCATGCGATCAGTCCGGAGTATTCGGTATTAGCTCAAGTTTCCCTGAGTTATCCCAAAGCATAGGGCAGGTTACCCACGTGTTACTCACCCGTTCGCCACTCTATACACCCCCGAAGGGGCTTTAATCGTTCGACTTGCATGTGTTAAGCACGCCGCCAGCGTTCATCCTGAGCCAGGATCAAACTCTCCGTGGAAAATGTCACAGGCGGTAAGGCCTGCGATTCACGAAAGTGATCCGGTTCTATCCGGAGTGGCCCACCTACATCGCTAAGGAAGGCGATGCGGTTTGGACCGGAAGTCAATTCGGTTTGGTCTTTTAGTTGACCCTCTCGAAATGACGGGTTCATTTCTGGCTGTTTCACAGTATCCGGTTTTCAAGGTTCAAGCTGCGGCGGGAACACCTGCGTTTTCCTGCGGTTTCACCCGCCGCACGCCACCAACCCGTTCTTGGCGGCGAGGAGGTACATTACTGATTCCTTCTCGCCGTGTCAACAGGTTGTTTCGAGAATCTTCGGGGCATGTCCGCCCCGCCCGAAACGAACGATCCGAGAAACGAAAACGCCCCCCGGTCGAACTCGGGAGGCGCACAGGAGAGCGGCTGGCCCCCTGACGGGTGGCTGCCCTGTCTGCCTATGGAATCGCCTCCCGGCGGCACTCTGTTTTCAACACGCGCTCCGGTCTCCTTCGAGGTTCCGGTTGGTGCGAAACGCCACTGTACACCCAGCACGCCGACTGCGCAACCGGACCGCGCGAAGGGGATAGGTATGTACCCACCTCGCAAAGGGCCAAACAGGTACGGCTGCATCGTGCGCTCAGTCAGCAGCGATCACCCGTGCGAACCGACGCTTCCCCACCTGCACGATCTGGTTTTCCACGGTCGCGCGCGCGACACTATAGACGCGAGGCTCGATGGCAACACCGGCCACCTTCACCCCTCCGCCATCGATCAGACGCCTGCCTTCGCCGGCGGATGAGGCCAGTCCGAGGGCGACAAGAAGCCCGGGGACGTAGACTTCCGGCTCGAGATCTACGGCGGTCTCAGGAATCTCATCAGGCATCTCGTGCTTCACGAACACCGCGTTGAAATGCTCCTCCGCAGCCTCAGCCGCCGAGGTACCGTGGTACAGATCGACGATACGTCGGGCCAGATCGCGCTTTGTCTGGTTCGGGTGAGCCTCACCCGCCGACAGGCGGGCTTCGAGGGCGTCGACCTCATCAACCGGCATCCCGGTGCATAGGCGGAAGTACTTGATCATGAGCGCATCGGGGACGGACATCACCTTCCCGAACATATCCGACGGCTCGTCGGTGAGCCCGATGTAGTTGCCGTAGCTCTTGCTCATCTTCTGAACCCCATCGGTGCCCTCGAGCAAGGGAAGCGTCAACGCGATCTGGGGCTCCATGTCGCTCTTCTCCATGAGCTCGCGTCCCGCGAGCAGGTTGAAGAGTTGGTCGGTGCCGCCGAGCTCGACGTCAGCTTCGATGGCGACCGAATCGTAGGCCTGGGCCACCGGGTAGAGGAATTCGTGAAGTGAGATACCGACGCCGTCCCGATAGCGTTTCTGGAAGTCGTCGCGCTCCAGGGTCCGAGCCACGGTGAATCGACTGGTGATACGCAAGAGGTCAGCGAAGCCGAGCGGCTCGAGCCACTCGGAGTTTCGTCGCAGCTCGGTATGCTCCGGGTCCAGGATACGAAACGCCTGGTCAACGTAGGTCTGGGCGTTATGGTCGATCTCTTCGCGCGTCAGCGGAGGCCGCGTGCTGTTACGACCCGACGGGTCACCGATCAACGCGGTGAAGTCCCCGATGATGAGCACCACCGTATGGCCAAGGTCCTGGAACTGCCGCAGCTTGCGCAGCGGTACGGCATGGCCCAGATGAAGGTCCGGCGCGGTCGGATCGACCCCGAGCTTGATGCGCAGGGGACGACCTTTCTCCAGCTTCTTAACGAGATCCGCCTTGGGCACCAAGTCGGCAACGCCGCTTGCGAGGATATGCATCTGCTCAGAGACCGAAAGCACGATGTCTGCCTTTCGACGTACATGACGGGTGGTGAACGATTCGCGGTCCGCTGGCCTCGCGCCACGCAAAATGGCCCGAAACTCGCGTGTCATACTAGCAGAGGGCACTGGCCGAGAAGGTGGAGAGCCTCGACGGACAAGCCCCTGCAGACAACCTTACCGAGCACTTCGAAAGCGAGCACATGGCTGACCAACGCTCAGGTCGCGGACGCGACAAGCGTCCCGCACCCCGGCCCGACAACCGAACCCGTAAGCGCACGACGGGCAACGCGCGCGGCTCCTCGGCACGTTCAGGGACCCCCATCCGCCCCACTCGAGGCCCTTCGCGTCCAAGGGGTCGTAGCGGATTCGCCCGCTTCTTGCGCGCTGCGGGCCTCACCCTCGTGATTGCCGTCGCGGCGGTGGCGGTGACGGGGCTTGTCGTGTACCTGACGATGGCCTCACAGCTCCCGGATCCAGACATCACGAAGGCGAAGGGTCGCGACCAGTCGACCGTCATAACCGACCGCTCCGGCAAGGAGCTCGCGAAACTGTACGCCGACGAGAACCGCAAGGACGTCAAGCTTTCGGATATGCCGCCCCATCTCAGACAAGCCGTGATCGCTACCGAGGACAAGCGGTTCTACGAGCACCAGGGCGTGGACCCTATCGGCATCACGCGTGCACTCGTCGTCGATGTGATTCGGGGTGAGCGGGCCCAGGGCGGCTCCACCATCACCCAGCAGTATGTGAAGCAGGCTTTCGTGACGAGCGAGAAGACGCTCAAACGAAAGGTTCAAGAGGCGATCTTGGCTCAGCGTGTCGAGCGGCGCTACTCCAAGGACGAGATACTGCAAGGCTACCTGAACACCATCTACTTCGGGCACGGCGCATACGGCGTCGAAGCCGCGTCACGGGTCTACTTCGGCAAGACCGTGAGCAAGCTCAACGTCCCGGAATCCGCGGTGCTTGCGGGCGTGCTCAAGTCGCCGGGCCGGTACTCGCCCTACCTCGAGCCCGATGCCGCCGTCGACCGGCGCGACACCGTGCTCGGCCAGATGCGCGACCAAGGCTACCTCGACCAAGCTGCTCACGCGGATGCCATCGCCGCTCCGATCGAGGTGGTAGGCCTGAAGCCGCGCTCGTCCGCAGCCCCCTACTTCGTCGAATGGATCAAAGAGCAGTTGATCGAGGAGTACGGTGAGCGGATGCTCTACCGCGGTGGCCTTACCGTCAAGACCACGCTGGATCTGGCGATGCAGCGCTCAGCCTCCAAAGCGATAGCCGCAAGCCTTGATCGAGAGGATGATCCGTCAGCCGCCCTGGTCGCAATCAAACCGGGAACCGGCGAAGTGCTCGCCATGGTCGGGGGCCGCGACTTCAAGACCCAGCAGTTCAACGTCGCCGTTCAGGGCAAGCGCCAACCCGGGTCGGCGTTCAAGCCATTCGTGCTCGCCACCGCGCTCAGCAAGGGAACCAGCCCTGAGCAGGCCTATGAGTCAGGACCGATCAAGATCGATGTGGGATCGGGAACGTGGAGTGTGACCGGAGCCTCTGGTGGAGCCAAGGGACCGATGAGACTGCGTACGGCCACCGAGAAATCGGTGAACTCGGTGTTTGCCAAGCTCATCATGGAGGTCGGCGCAGACGAGGTCGTCAAGACCGCCGAGAAGCTCGGGGTGGACTCAGGTATCGCGCCGGTTCCCGCCATCGCACTCGGAGGGCTCGAGCACGGAGTCTCTCCCCTCGAGATGGCAGAGTCGTATGCGACCCTGGCGGCCGGAGGGAAGCACGCGGAGCCGTACGGCATCATGCATATCAAGGATGCTTCCGGCGAGTACCTGTTCAAGGGGCGACGCGAGATCAACGACGCCATCGACCCCGCACTCGCCTATCTGACCACCGACATCCTGCGCGGCGTGATCGAACGAGGCACGGGCACCGCAGCTCGAATCGGTAGACAGGCCGCGGGCAAGACGGGCACGACCCAACGGTACCGCGACGCCTGGTTCGTGGGCTACACGCCCGAGCTGTCCACAGCGGTGTGGGTCGGCTATCCGGACTCTCAGCGGGAAATGACCTCGGTGCACGGACGCACCGTCACCGGCGGCTCTTTCCCCGCCGAGATATGGCGCTCCTTCATGGTGGCCGCCCTCAAGAACGTAGAAGCGACACGTTTCAAGCGTCCGGGAGGGCTGCGGACCTTGCAGGTCTGCTCGGAAAGCGGCGGCGCGGCCACGGAGTTCTGCCCCAAGCCCATCGGGGCCCTGGTCCTCGCCCGCAGCGTGCCTGGGTCCTGCACGGTCCACGTCACGCCCGAGAGGGTGAAGGTGCCCAAGCTCGTCGGCCTGTCAAAAGAGGAGGCGCTTGATGCACTGGAGGCGGCGCACCTCACGGCCAAGGTGACGGAACGCCCCGTGGCCGGCGTGGCACCCGGTATCGTGGCGCAGCAGACCCCGGCACCCGGCAGCGTCCTCGACGTTGACGCTCCGGTCACCATCGTCGTCAGCGCGGGTGACGCGGGCAACAGCCCGCCCGAAGCCATCTTCGAACCACCGACCGATGCCAAAGCCGGCCGTCCGACGAAGCTCGATGGCACCGGTTCCACCGACGACGGGACGATCTCCACGTTCTACTGGGAGTTCGGCGATGGCAACACGGGAACCGGGTCCAAGGTCGCGCACGTGTGGGCGACACCGGGGACCTACGATGTCACCCTGTGGGTGACCGATGATGACGGCGACCAGGGCTCAGTGACCCACACCATCGCCGTGAGGTGACGAATTCACGAGAGGCCGCGATAGAAATGGCCGCTCGTCACCGCTGACCTGTCGGCCCCGCGAGACCCGGCCTCACCGCCTGACAACGCAGCGTCAAGTGCTGCTCTGACGCGGCGCACGGTCGCGGCGACTTCATCGGGCGGCTCCAGTGCCGCGTCGATTCGCACAGCGGCTATGCCGGTCGCAAGCACGTCGTCGAGTGCGTGCGTCAGATCCAGCGGCACTGCGTTGTACAGATGGGTGCGTCCTGATTCATCGGTTCGCACCGGGAACTCATACCCCTTGCGATCCCTGAGCGTCCACGCGCCCTGCCTGCGGCCACATGAATGACACGAGCGCGAGCACTCTCCGACCGCCATGAGCACGCAGTGCTCCGTGACCATCAGCTCTTGTCTTCCGACAACCGCGATCCCCACGGGGACGCGGCTGTTCGCAGCCACGATGCCCACCTGCATCTGCGTCAACTCGGGAGACAACCAGACGAAGGCCGCCCCGAGGTCGGCCAGGCCATCGACCGCCTGAGCATTGACCACATTGAGTGACCAGTGGGTCTCCACGGTTGCACCGCAGGAAGCGAGGCGGGCGAGTTGGCCGAGGGTGCCTGCGACGACGGTGGCCGCCCGAGTCCCCTCGGTGATGGCGGCGTCTTCCTCGTCGTCGGGGCAGATGCGTGGCAACACAGCCGCGACACGAGCAGTCGGCTCCTCCAGTGCGGCGACCGGCACGTGCACGAGGTCGGCTCCGGCGGCGAGGGCCGCCGCAGCGGCATCCTCGTCAGCCACGACCGCGACAAGCCGCACCTTCTTCGGCGTGGACGCGCGCCGATCGTCTAGCACCCCCGTAGGCCCCGGTGGGGGCAACGAGCGATCCGCCCACGGAGAGAGGATCGTCGCCTCAAGGGCTTCTGCGGCCTCGCGGCGAACCCGGTGCAACTCGGAGAAGCCGATGCCGGCCCCTAGCGAGAGCGCCACATCCCACGAGCGAGGCTCAAACGGTGTGGATCCGAATCGGCCCACATGCTCGATGACGTCGGAGGCCTCCACCGAGCGGGTTCGGGCGGGTTCAACCACCGATCCACACGCGGACCCACGGCGACCCCGCTCGTCGACGAGGGTCACCTCGACCGGCGATCCGATCTGGAGCCGGACCGCGACGTCGACGGGCAAGCGCGCGCCGGAAGGGTCGGCGTAGGTACGCGCAACGGCATCAGCCAGGGCGGCGTTTCGCACCCGGAACACGCGGTCACCCACCCCCGCAGAGTCCTGCAAACGCACGGTGACCCGAGAGCGCGCGGGTGCCGTTTCGACCGGCCGTGCGCCGATGGCCAGCTCCTCTGCGCGCTGGGCGAAGCGTCCTCGCCCGGTCCAGAACTCGATCGTGTCCTCCCGAGCGAGATCAACGTCGATCGCGATGGTCGCAATCCGCCCGTCCACCGAGACGACGCGTCCCACCGGGACTCCCCGATTGTTGGGGCGCTGGTAACTCATCATCGAGTTCCCCCGCTCGCCCACCAGATAGGCTTCGCTGAATCCACGACTGAACGCTTCCGATAGAACGGCCATCTCCCCGTCACGAACGGCGTAGGCCTCAGGCGACGCGATGGCCCGGTCCAACGCGGCTCGATACACGCCGGTGACGAGCGCGACGTAGTCCGCCGACTTCATACGGCCTTCGATCTTGAGTGACGCCACCCCTGCGTCGATCAGCTCCGGCAGAACACCGATACCCGCTAGGTCTTTGGGTGACAGCAGGTGCGCGCCGGTCGTCTCACGGACCGCCCCCGTCACATCCACCAGTTCGTACGCCAGTCGACACGGCTGGGCACACATCCCCCGATTCGCTGACCTGCCCCCGATGAGCGACGACAACAGACACTGCCCTGAGTAGCACACGCACAGGGCTCCGTGGACGAAGCACTCGACTTCGATATCCGCGTCTGCTGCCGCGCGTGAGACGGCCGCGCTTTGGGCAACGCTCAACTCCCGGGCCAGTGTCACGCGTGCGACGCCCAGCTGCCCGAGTGCCCTGACGGACGAGGTCGAGTGCGCGTTGATCTGCGTCGAGGCATGCACCCTCACATCCGGCATCGTGTTCCGGATGACCCGAAGCAGTCCGAGGTCTTGGACGATGACCGCGTCCACGCCGGCGCCCCACGCGTCGGCGACCAGCTCAAGGGCGTGTGTCATCTCTGAAGGTAGCACCACGACGTTGGCGGTGAGGTAGACACGAACACCCCGAAGATGCGCGAACCGACATGCGTCTGCGAGCGTCTCCCGTGTGAAGTTCTGAGCGCTCCGACGCGCGTTGAGGCGATCCATGCCGAGATAGACGGCGTCGGCACCGGCGGCGACTGCGGCCCGAAGCGACTCAGGACCACCCGCAGGCGCGAGCAGTTCAGGGGAAACTCGGTTCATGAACGCAGGTCCCTCCCTTGCGCCGCGGGGAACGATTGAGTGACAGTACGGGCAATACGGCACAGAATTCGCGCGGGTGAGCCACAATGTAGCATCAGTAAGGGCCAACGAGAGGGTCGACCCCCTATGTCAGCACGACGTGCACGCCTGCGCCGCACCCGGCGCGGACAGGGCATGATCATCGCGGCCAGAGTGGCCGCGGTGCTGGTTGCGGTCGTCATCCTCATGGCCAGCGTCGGCGCCGTGAGCGCGGGGGCGCTGGTCAAGTCGTGGCTTGAGGACCTTCCGGACCCCAACGCGCCCGGAGCATTCGAGGTCGCGAAGGCCACCAAGATCTATTCGGCCGACGGCAAGCTCCTTGCCCGCCTCTACCTCGAGGACCGCGAGGTCATTCCCGTGTCCAAGATGTCGAGTGACCTCGTCGATGCCGTCGTGGCGGTCGAGGACTCTCGCTTCTACGATCACAACGGGGTCGATTTCATCGGTCTGGGTCGTGCGGTCGTGGTCAATCTGACCGAAGGCTTCGGCGAAGAGGGCGCCTCGACCATCACCCAGCAGTACGTCCGCAACACCATCCTGCTCGACGAGAGGACCGACATCTCGGTTGCGCGCAAGGTGCGTGAAGCCTATCTGGCCATCGAGCTGGAGAAGCGCTACACCAAGGAACAGATCCTCGGCATGTACCTCAACGCCGTGTACTTCGGCGAGGGAGCCTACGGCGCCCAGGCGGCATCGCGCGCCTACTTCGCCAAGAACGCGAGTGACCTCTCGCTTCCGGAGGCCGCGCTGCTCGCCGGTCTACCGCAGCAGCCGAGCAGACTCAGCCCCTACGACAACCCTGACGGCGCGATCGACCGACGCAACAAGGTTCTGGGCGACATGCTTCGCGACGGCTACATCACTGCCGAAGAGCACGACAAGGCCGTTGCCGCCAAGCTCAAGCTCAAGCGCGCGAAGAACCCCGAGGACGGCATCTACGGCGCGCCCTACTTCGTGGCCCACGTCAAGAAGGAGCTCCAGGCCAAGTTCTCTCCCGCCGTGGTATTCAAGGGCGGCCTGACGGTCTACACGACGCTCGACACCCGTCTTCAGAAGAAGGCCGAGAAGGCCGTTCGCAACGGCATCGGCACGTCGGCCTCGGGCCCCGAGGGTGCGCTTGTCAGCATCGATCCTCGCACAGGACACGTGAAGGCACTCGTCGGCGGACGCGACTATCACAAGAGGAAGTTCAACCTCGCGACTCAGGGTCACCGGCAGCCCGGATCGTCATTCAAGACGTTCGTGCTGGTCGCTGCGATCAACGAGGGTATGCCTCCGGGGTTCGGCGTCGACTCGTCCTCGCCTGCCTACATCCCGACCAAGCCCAAGCCGTGGGTGGTTGGCAACAGCGAGGGCTCCGGCCGAGGGGTCATCTCTCTTGCCAGCGCGACCGCGGCCTCGGTGAACACGGTCTTCGCGCGCGTGGCGTGGGAAATCGGTTCGGACAAAGTGGCCCAGATGGCCAAGCGCATGGGAATCCAGACCAAGATTCCTGCGCTGCCGTCGATCTCACTGGGCGCCGCGAACGTCACGCCGCTCGAGATGGCTTCGGCATACGGCACGCTTGCAACAGGCGGCGTGCTCCATAAGCCCGTCGTGATCGCGAAGGTCAAGGACAGCAACGGCGAGGTCATCTTCACCGCCAGCAAGCGTGGAAAGCGCGTTCTCAAGAAGGAGGTGGCTCGCGCCTCGACTGACGTGCTGCGACGTGTCATCACCGGTGGGACGGCGAGGCGCGCACAGATAGGACGTCCTGCGGCCGGCAAGACCGGCACGAGCCAGAACTACCGCGACGTGTGGTTCGTGGGGTACACCCCCCAGCTCGTCACTGCGGTGTGGGTCGGGCATCTGCAGGAACGCCCCGTGAGGGTCAACGGACGCAACGCGTTCGGCGGAACGGTCTGCGCGCCGATCTGGGCCGAGTTCATGCGGGGCGCGCTGGCTGGACAGCCCGCACTCGAGTTCCCGCGCGCAGGTCAACCGAAGTACTCGCCCGCCAAGTTCCACATTCCCGTGACCAAACCGCCGAGCGTAGTGGGCCTTGCGCTGGCCAACGCGAAGTCGAGACTCGGCGGTCAAAGCTACTCGATCAGTTACGTGTGGTCGGATAAGAAGGCTGGAACGGTCGTGGCTCAGGGCGCGAAGGGCGGCAAGTTGGTGCTCTACGTCTCCAAGGGCCGCAAGCCAGCGGACAGGCCGTCCATCACACCCGATCCGGCCCCCGATCCTGACCCTGATCCCGAACCTGAACCGGATCCCGATCCCGGCATTGACCCGACCTCGACGCCGACTCCCTGACGCGGGTGAGCCGCCAGGAGCGCGCGACCGGCACCGTGCGCTCGCGCTAGGGGGCCGTCAATCACTCCTCGGCAGCCTCGACCCACGCTTCGTCGGCGACCAGTTCGGCTCGCACGCGCTCGATCTGGGCTCGGACAGCATCATGCCCGGTGCCGCCCTCACTGACGCGTCGCGCCACCACCCGGTCGATGTCGACGACTCCTCGCACATCGTCACCGAAGCGCTGGTCGTGGAGCTGGTAGTCCTCGACGGACATGCCCTGCAGCGTCCTGCCGTCCTTCTCGCAAGCCAGTACGAGCTTGCCGACGACCTCATGGGCATCGCGGAAGGGCACTCCCTTGCCCACCAGATAGTCCGCGAGGTCCGTGGCGGCCATGAACCCGCCCAACGCCCCAAGGCGCATCGCGTCGGCGTTCACGCGCATGGTGTCGATCATCCCCGACATCGCGCGCAGCGACGAAGCCACGGTGTCGATCGCGTCGAAGGCCCCTTCCTTGTCCTCCTGCATGTCCTTGTTGTAGGCAAGCGGCAGGCCCTTGAGGGTCACGAGCAGCGCCGTCAGGTCGCCGATGACGCGTCCGGTCTTGCCCCGCACGAGCTCTGCGAAGTCAGGGTTCTTCTTCTGCGGCATGATCGAGGAGCCGGTGGAGAACTCGTCGTCGAGCGCGATGAAGCCGAACTCCTCGGTTGACCAGATGATGATCTCCTCTGCCAGCCGCGACAGGTGCGTCTGGCAGACCGTGCACGCATAGACCAGGTCGAGCAGGAAATCGCGGTCGGACACCGCATCCATGGAGTTGCCGCTGACCGCGGCGAACCCGAGCCTGTTGGCCACGTAGTCGCGGTCAAGCTCGAAGGTCGTCCCCGCGAGCGCAGCGCTTCCCAAGGGGAGCGTATCGGCCGACTCGTATGCGTGACGGAACCGGACGAAATCGCGAGACAGCATGGCGGCATAGGCCAGCAGGTGGTGGCTGAACAGTACCGGTTGCGCCTTCTGCAGGTGGGTGTAGCCGGGCATGACCACGCTCAGGTTCTCCTCGGCGACGCGCAGCAAGGTGCGGCGCAGGCACAGCGCGCGATAGGCGAGATCGACCGCGCGCCCCTTCGCGAACAACCGGGTATCGGTCGCCACCTGGTCGTTTCTGCTTCGGGCGGTGTGGAGCCGCGCGCCGGCGGGCCCGATGCGCTCAATGAGCGCGCGCTCGATGGCCATGTGCACATCCTCGTCCTCGATATGCCACTCGAAGGCTCCCTCGCGGATCTCGCGGTAGATCTGTGCAAGGCCGGTCTCGATCGCATCGGCATCATCCTCGGTGATGATGCCCCGCTCGGCGAGCATGCGCGCATGGGCGACCGAGCCGCGGATGTCCTCGGACCACATCCGCTTGTCCACCGGCAAGGAGGCACCGAACTCGATCAGGAAGCGGTTCGGGCTCTTCTCGAACCGACCGCCCCACGGGGTCTTGGCATCACCCATCTGCGGGCTCCTCGGAATCGATGATCGGCTGCTCGGGTGGCGCGCTCTGTGAGCGCTCGCCCTCCCCGCCGCTGTCGGACGAAACGTTTTTTTTGCCGAGCGAGTAGCCCACGATGAACGTCAGAATCGGCGCACCGAAGAGCACGAGTGCGATAAGGACGATTATGCCGAACTCGGCCGCGCCGATGCCCAACATGCTGGCTACACCTCGCCTTCCTTGCCGACCTTGCGGCGCTGGCGGGCCCAGACCTTCACGGGCAGTCCGTGCAGGTCGATGAAGCCCTTGGCGGCCTTGTGATCGAAGCTGTCGGCCTCGTCGTACGTGGCCAGATTGTAGTCATAGAGCGAGTAGGGGCTGCGGCGGCCGACCGGAACACAGCTCCCCTTGAAGAAGCGCAGGCGGACGTCGCCCGTGACGAGCTGCTGGGTCGTCTCGATGAAGCCGTCGAGGGCCTCCTTGAGCGGCGAGAACCACATGCCGTTGTAGACGAGCTCTGCCCAGCGCTGCTCGATCTGCAACTTGTAGTGCAGCACGTCGCGCTCGAGGCACAGGTCCTCCATCGCCTTGTGCGCGGTGATGAGCGTGAGCGCACCGGGGACCTCGTAGATCTCGCGCGACTTCACGCCGATGAGGCGATTCTCGATCATGTCGATGCGCCCGAACCCGTGCTTGCCGGCCAACTCGTTCATCGCGTTGATGATCTCGTGAAAGCTCATGAGCTCACCGTCGAGCGCCACCGGCACGCCCTGCTCGAAACTGATCACCGCGTACTCAGGCTCATTGCCGCATGCGTCGGTGCGCGTGTCGTTCGTGAGGGTGTAGATGTCTGCGGGAGGCTCGACCCAGGGGTCCTCGAGCACGCCGCACTCAATGGCCCGACCCCACAGGTTGTCGTCGATGGAGTAAGGATTCTCCTTGGTGGTGGGTACGGGGATTCCGCGGGCCTCGGCCCACTCCATCTCCTGCTCGCGCGTCTTGAGCTCCCACTCGCGAACGGGCGCCACGATCTCAAGATCGGGGTCCAGCGCTGCGATGCCGACCTCGAAGCGCACTTGATCGTTACCTTTGCCGGTGCAGCCATGTCCGATGTACTTGGCCTGATGGCGATGCGCCTCTTCGACCAGGTGCTTGACGATGATCGGCCGGGACATCGCGCTGACCAGGGGGTACTTGTTCTCGTACAGGGCGTTCGCCTTAAGCGCCTTGGAGAGGTACTCCTCGACGTACTCTTCGCGCACGTCCTTGACGATGGATTCAATAGCACCGATGCCGAGCGCCTTCTGGCGCACGAACTCGAGGTCCTGTCGCTCCTGGCCTACGTCGATAGCCAGCGCGATGACGTCCATGTCCTTGTGCTCTTGGATCCACCTGATCGCAACGGAGGTGTCGAGGCCTCCGGAGTATGCCAGCACGCACTTCTCGCGGGTCATGCTTGTCCCTTCGTCTCGCGGCAGCCGGACACCATGCCGACTGGCCCTTCGTATGGCGCTACGCGCCCCTGAACTTATCGAGTGTCTCGACGAGAGCCGCGCCCTCAGGCTCTGAGTCGGTGATGACGAGAATCGTGTCGTCGCCCGAGACGCTCCCGAGAATGCCCCCGATCTCTGCAGCGTCGAGGGCGGCCGCAACGCCTGGCGCCGTCCCCGCCTGGGCCTTGACCAGCACGAGGTTCGCGGTTCGCTTCACCCCGACGACCAGGTCCTTGACCATGCGCTGCAGGTGCAGGTCCTCGGCAAGCACGTACACGCCCTCAGGCAACTTACGAAGCCCCATCTCGGTGATGTCGCGTGACACCGTGGCTTGGGTGCAGTCGTAGCCGTCGTCTTTGAGCCTGTCAACGAGTGCGCGCTGCGTTCGGATGCGCTCGTTTCGCACCATGCGCCGTATGGCATCCTGACGCTCACGCCGTTTTCTCATCGGGTCCCCTTTCGTGACCTGCATCTAGCCCAACACGAGCGACAGCAGCGCTTTCTGTGCGTGCAGACGGTTCTCCGCCTCATCGAACACGAGCGAGCGCGGGTGGTCGATGACTCCGTCGGTGACCTCCTCGCCGCGGTGCGCAGGCAAGCAGTGCAAAAACACCGCATCCGGGGCCGCCATGGCGAAGAGCGCCTCGTCCACCCGATACGGCTGAAACGCCGCGAGACGCTCCTCATGCTCGAACTCTTGCCCCATCGACGCCCAGGTGTCGGTGACGACGACGTTGGCGCCGGCGACAGCCGCCGACGCGTCGTCTCCGACATGCACGCGAGCACTGGTGCGCTCGGCGATGGCCGAGGCACGACCCACGACGTCTGCCGACGGCTCGTAGCCCGCAGGACAGGCGATCGCGACGTCCATACCCGCAAGGGCACCGGCCAACAGGTAGGTGTTGGCCATGTTGTTGCCATCCCCGACGTAGGCGAATCGTAGCCCCGAGAGCCTTCCGAAGCGCTCCTGGATGGTGAGAAGATCGGCGAGTCCCTGACAGGGATGATGGTCGTCGGTGAGCGCGTTGATCACGGGAACCGACGCATGCGCGGCCAGCTCCTCGACGACGGACTGGGCGTAGGTCCGAATGACGATTGCGTCGACGTAGCGCTCGAGCACCTTCGCCGTGTCATGCACGGTCTCGCCGCGCGAGAACGCGCCGTCAGGTCCGCTCATGACCACACAGTGGGCGCCGAGCTGTACGCACGCCATCTCAAAACTCACTCGCGTGCGCAGCGACGGCTTCTGCAGAATGACCGCGACGGACTTGCCGGGAAGCGGCGCCTTGCGAAGCCCGGTGTTCCACATGCGCTTCTGCGCCTCCGCGACCCCCACGAGGTGGACGAGCTCCTCGGGCGAAAAATCGTCCAGAGCGAGAAGATCGCGCCCCCGAAACAGTTCGTTGTTCACGCGACAACCTCCTCGATGACATCCGACAGCGCGCTCAGGAGTGTATCAATCTCGGCCTCGCCACACACGAGAGGCGGGAGAAACCGCAAGAATTCCGCTCCTATGTGGTTCACGACGCACCCGCGTTGCAGCATCGACGACGCCACCTCGGCGGCCTTGGGAGCAGCCAGAGTGCAGCCGCACATCAACCCCGCACCCCGTACGTCGGTCACGGCTCCGCTCGCATCGCCCAGACGTGAGAGGCCCGCGCGCAGGTACTCGCCTGATCTCAGGGCGTTCTCGCCGGCGTTCTCGGCGATGAGCGCCGCCACCGTGGCGCGACCCGCCGCACACACCACCGGACCGCCGCCAAACGTCGAGCCATGGTCTCCGAGGCGAAACGCCGCTGCGACCTCCTCGCGGGCCACCACAGCGCCGATCGGGAATCCATTCGCCATAGCCTTGGCGAGGGTCACGACATCGGGCGTGATACCGAACGCTTGGTGCGCGAATGCAGGACCTGTGCGAAAGAAGCCCGTCTGGACCTCATCGATCATGAACAACGCGTCGCGCTCTCGACACAACCCTTCAGCGGCCCTCAGATACTCGGGTGTGGCCGACCACACGCCTCCCTCGCCTTGGATGACCTCGACGAGGAACGCTGCTGCTCCCTCGTCGAGCGCCTCGGACAGCGCATCGATGTCGTTCAGCGGCACGTGGACAAACCCGCTGGGCAGCGGCGCGAAGGCCTCCTGCTTGCTCGCCTGCCCGGTGGCGGCAAGCGCGGCCAGGGTCCGACCGTGAAACGAGCGATGGGTGGTCACCACTGTGAAGGCTCCGGGCTTCGTCTCCCCGGCCCAGCGCCGGGCGATCTTGATGGCGCCCTCGTTGGCTTCAGCCCCTGAGTTGGCGAAGAAGGTACGCATACCGCCGCCCAGCAGCCGGTTCAAGTCGCACGCCAGCTCGGCGCGGTGCTCGACGAAGAACAGATTGGAGACGTGGACGAGCTTGGCGGCCTGCTGAGCCACCGCCTCGGTGACCGCCGGGTGCGCGTGGCCGAGATTCACCGCGCCGATGCCGCTCACGAAGTCGAGATACTCGCGACCGTCATCATCGAACAGGCGCATCCCGTCCCCGGAGAGAAACATGATGGGCTTGCGCGCGTAGGTCTGCATCACGCACGCGGCGTCGCGCTCTCTGGCCGCCTCGAAGAGGGCACCCATCACTCAGCACCCCCCTGCTCGGCCTCATGAGTGATCATCGTACCCACACCTTCGTCGGTGTAGACCTCCAGCAGCAGAGCGTGGGGCACCGTGCCGTTGAGGATGTGTGCGCGCCTCACGCCACCTCGGAGGGCATGCACACATGCTGCAACCTTGGGCACCATGCCGCCCTCAAGCTCGTCGGCCATGATCATCTCCTCAGCCTCGACGGCGCTGAGCGCGCTGATGAGCGAGCCCTTGTCGGAGAAGTCGCGATACAGCCCATCCACGTCGGTCAGGAAGATGCACTTGTCCGCACCGAGCGCTGCAGCCAACCGGCCCGCGACGAGGTCTGCGTTGACGTTGAACGATCCGCCGTCATCGCCAGCGGCCACCGTCGCGACCACAGGAATGAATCCGTCCTCGATGAGGTTCGCCAGCACGGTGGTATCTATCTCGGTCACCTCTCCCACCCGGCCGAGCTCGGGGTCGAGCGCTGTGGCAACCACCGTGTTGCCGTCCTCGCCCGACATCCCGACGGCATAGCGACCGTGAGAGTTGATGGCGCTGACCAGTTCCTTGTTGACCTTGCCCACAAGTACCATCTTCACGACGTCCATGGCTTCGTCAGTCGTCACCCGGAGGCCCTGATGGAAACGCACGGGCATGCCGAGCCGCTCCATGAACGAGGTGATCTCAGGTCCTCCGCCGTGCACGACGACGGGGTTCACGCCCACGAGCTTCATGAGCACGATGTCGGCGGCGACGGCGTCGCGCAACGCGGAGTCGGTCATGGCCGCCCCCCCGTACTTGATCACAACCGTCCGGCCCCACGCATGCTTGATCCACGGGAGAGCCTCCATGAGGGTTGCGGCCTTGGCAAGTGAGTCCTTCATCGCTTCACACCATTCTTTGTCGTCGGGGGTGCCTGACGGCACGACGTGAGTCGAGTCCGCGTGCCGTGTGGCTTCGACCGAGTGATCGTCACCACACCGCTAACTTCGGTAGTCGCCGTTGATGCGAACGTAGTCGTATGACAGATCGCAGGTAAGGACGGTCACGGCCGCGCTTCCGGCGCCCAGGTCCACAGCGATGGAGACCTCGTCGGCTGCCAGCGCAGCAGCAGCTTCCTCCTCGTCAAAGGGAACTGCGGTCCCCTTGCTGCAGACCTCGATTCCGGCGAAGCGGATTGCCAACGCGCTCTGATCGAACGCGGCACCCGACTTCCCAGCTGCCATGGCCACCCTGCCCCAGTTGGCGTCGCCGCCAAAAAGCGCGGTCTTGACGAGCGGCGAGTCGGCGATCGCGAAGGCCGCGAGTTCCGCGTCAGCCTCGGTCGATGCACCGGTCACCGTCACGGTGACGAGCTTCGTCGCACCCTCGCCATCACGGGCGAGCATCCGGGCGAGCCGCTCAGATACGATCCGAAGGGCCTCAGCGACGTGAGCGAAAGCAGGTGCATCGGGCCCGATCGGCTCACCCCCCGCCGCACCGTTGGCAAGAAGCACCACCGTGTCGTTCGTGGACGTGTCGCCGTCGACGGTCACCCGGTTGAAGGTGGTTGTGGTCGCTGCGCGCAGGGCTGCATCGCACGCGCTGCTTGTGAGAGGCGCGTCGGTCGTGAGAACCCCAAGCATGGTAGCCATGTCAGGTCGGATCATGCCGCTGCCCTTGGCCATGCCGGCAACCGTGTAGCGCGCGCCGTCGTACGTGAACGCGACCGCGGCCTGCTTGGCGAAGGTGTCCGTGGTCATGATCGCGGCGGCGGCATCCCCGGCACCCGACCGCGTTGCAGCACGTGCGGCCGACGGAACCGCAGCGACGATGAGGTCGACCGGCAACGGGACACCGATCACACCGGTAGAGCACACGATCACGTCGCCCGGGTCACAGGCAAGCGTCGAGGCGAGCGCCCGCGCCGTAGCGATCGCGGCCGACTCGCCCGGCTCACCTGTGCATGCGTTCGCGTTGCCTGCGTTGATCACGACCGCCCGCGCGTGCCCATCAGCGATATGTCGCCGCGATACGACCACCGGGGCCGCGGCGACGCGGTTGATGGTGAACACGGCGGCAGCGGGGACCCGATCACCGGCATCCACCAGCGCCAGATCGAGCCGGCCTTCCGGCTTCAGACCGCAGTGAACGCCGGATGCGGAGAATCCTGTCGGGGCCGTGACCCCGCCTCCAACGTCCTCGAAGACAGGGACGGAGTGTCCGGATGGCATCTCAGATCACCGGGCCTATCGACGTGAGCCCCGTGTCCTCAGGAAGACCGAGCACCGCGTTGGCGCACTGGATGGCCTGACTCGCGGCACCCTTGCCGAGGTTGTCTAGGGCACACGCCGCGATAAGCGTCGATGTCCGCTCGTCCACGGTCACCCCGATGACCGCACGGTTCGTTCCGCGGACTTCGGCCGTCGAAGGCATCGAGCCGGCCTCAAGGACCCGGACGAACGGCTCTCCGGCGTACCGCGCGCGGTACATCTCCACTGCCTCATCTGCGCAGATCTCCCGCGCCATCCCGAGGTACACCGTCGACAGAAGCCCGCGCGACAGCGGCACCAGATGCGGTGCGAACACCACGGGGACCGATTCGTTCGCCGCCCGGCCCAGTGTCTGCTCGATCTCGGGCGTGTGACGATGAGTGCCGACCTTGTACGGCAGTACTGATTCGTTCGCGGCGACGAAGTGCGAACCCGGCGAGAGCCCTTTGCCGGCCCCGGTCACGCCCGACTTGGCATCGACATGTACGGGACGGCCGTCCCACAGGCCCGCCGTCTCGAGCGCCGGCAGGGCAGCCAGCGCAGTGGCCGTCGGGTAGCAGCCGGGCACCGCGACCAGCTTCGCGCCGAGCAGACCGCTCCTGTCGGCCTCAGGAAGACCGTAGACGGCTTTCGCCAGAAGGTCGGGCGCAGCATGCGTGACCCCGTACCAGTGCTCATAGATCGAGGCGTCACTCAGACGAAAATCCGCCGACAGGTCGATGACGGTCAGGCCGGCATCCAGAAGCGAAGGAACGATTGCCATCGCGGCGGTGTGCGGCACCGCTAGAAACGCCAGCTTCGCCCTGCTCGCGATGGTCGCCGCATCGACGGGCTCGAACACCGCATCTGTCGATGCGGCCAGCGCGGGATGGATCGCAGCCACGGGCCTGCCCGCCTCGGCGTCGGATGTGACCAGCGACAGCGCAAACTCAGGATGCCCGAGAATCCACCGAAGGAGCTCGGCTCCGGTATAACCCGACCCCCCTATGACAGCTACGTCCATCACGATCGCCTCCGACTCACAGCCAGGTACTGAGTCGGTACTATATTCAAAGTTATGCATACAAGTCAATCAATATGCGTAATTATGCTTCCCTGATGCGCTATGCCCTGAGTATTCCCCCCACGGCACCCGTCGCCTTGCGCACCAGCCGTTCGTGCGCCGCATCGACCTCCTCGGTAGTCAGGGTGCGATCCGCCGCGCGGTACTCCAGCGCGAACGCTATCGACTTCTTGCCCGACTCCACGCCGGTTCCGCGGTAGACATCGAAGACGCGTACGTCGGCCAAGAGCTTGCCACCCGCCGAGCGAATCGCCTGCTCGACGCGCTCTGAGGAGACCTCCTCATCCACGACGATGGCAATGTCGTGCGCGATGGCCGGAAACCGCGCGGGTTCCACGAACGGCCGAGCATCACGGGCCGCACGTATGAGCCTCCTCACGTCGAGTTCGAATGCCACGACCGGCGCCGTGGCGTCGAAGCGCTCGAGCACCAGCGGATGCACCTCACCGAGCCAACCCACCACCTCGCCACCGATCAGCAGTTCGACAGCTCGCCCGGGCTGCAGATGTGGCGGCTCGAACGCCCGCACCTTGAACTTCTCGATAGCGAGTTCGCGGACCAAGTTCTCGACAACGCCCTTGCCGTCGAAGAAGTCGAGCTGGACGGCCGGCGAGTTCCACGACGATCGATGCCACCCACCGGCAAGCACGCCGCCCACGACCGTGCGCTCCTTGGGCTGCTTGCGCCCCGGGGAGGTCCAGAAGACGCCGCCGACCTCGTAGAGATGCACATCGGACACCCCGCGTCGCTGGTTGTACGACACACTCGAGAGTAGCCCCGGCAGCAGGGAGCGGCGCAAGACCGCCTGCTCAACCGACATCGGGTTGAGCAGCTCGACCAACAGCTCGTCCGCGGCGAGGGGCATCGATGCCCGTTCGGGATCGCCGGGGTCGCCGAACGCGTAGGTCATGGTCTCGTTCAGACCACAGGCGCGCATGATCTCGCCGATTCGCTCGCGAAGCATCTGCTCGCGCGTGAGCATCCCTATGCGCTCGCGGCCGCCGGGCAGCGTCGACTCGACCCGCTCCATGCCCCAGATGCGCAGCACCTCTTCGATGAGGTCGATCTCGCGCTCAAGGTCGGGCCGGAAGCTCGGGGCTCGCACCTCGAGGCGGTCCGGATGCGCTTCGACCTCACACCCCAGTGACCCAAGGATGCGCTCCACTTCGACACGATCAAGCATCACACCGAGAACCGCCCCGAGGCGATCCAGGCGCAGTGTGAGGGCTCTCGGGGCCAGCGGCGCAGGGTAGGCATCGATCACCCCGGGGGCGACCGTGCCGTCGGCCACCTCGGCAATGAGCGCTGCGGCACGATCGAGCGCAGCGACACAGGCGGTTCGGTCCACCGCGCGCTCGAAACGCATCGAGGCCTCAGAAACGAGGCCCAGCGACCGGCTCGTGCGCGAGATCGACGCTGGCTGGAAGCAGGCTGACTCAAGCAGCACGTCGACCGTCGCATCTGAGACTTCCGTGGCCTCGCCACCCATGACGCCGGCGAGCGCAACCGGTCCGCTGCCGTCGCAGATCAGCAGGGTGTCTGAGCGCAGCTCGCGATCGACCCCGTCGAGCGTGCGCAGGCGCTCTCCCACCCCAGCGGTCCGCACGGTGATCGCAACCGTTCCATCCGGCTCAGGTGCCAACGTACCGAGGTCGAAGGCGTGAAGCGGCTGTCCGAGTTCGAACAGCACGTAGTTGGTTACATCCACGACGTTGTTGATGGGACGCGCGCCTGCCGCGCTCACCTTCTCGGCCAGCCAGTCCGGAGAAGGTCCGACGCGCACCCCGCGAATCACGCGGGCGGTGTAGCGCGGGCACAGGTCCGAGTCGAGAATCTCAACGGTGCACGCGGTTGCCGCTTCGGTTCCGGACTCAGACGGCTTGGACGCAGGAACCGCGGCCTGTGTCCCGAGCACCGCGCCCACCTCGCGGGCGACACCAGCCATCGACAGACAGTCAGGACGGTTCGGCGTGATCTCCAGCTCGAGAATCGTGTCGCCTACGCCATACCACTCAGCGAATGCGGCTCCCACAGGCGCATCCGCCGGCAGGATCATGAGTCCGTCGTGGTCCTCACCCAAGCCCAGTTCGCGCGGCGAGCAGTTCATGCCCTCGCTCACCACGCCGCGCAGCTTCGCCTTCTTGATCTCGAAGCCCCCGGGGAGCACCGCGCCGACGAGCGCGACCGGAACCTTGTCGCCGGCATCGAAGTTCTGGGCACCGCACACGATGGTCCGCGGCGTGCCGTCTCCGACGTCGACCGTGGTCACCCACAACTTGTCGGCCTCAGGGTGCTTCGCGCGCTCGACGATGAGGCCGACCACCACCCCTGAGAGCGACTCCCCGGTCTCGTGGATGGCCTCAACGGCCGTGCCGGTCATGTCGAGACGTTCCGCAAGCTCGCGAGGCGCGATACCTACCTCGACCAGCTCTTTGAGCCATGTCATCGATACTCGCATGGAGTGCGTCCTTCCGTTGTCTCGCGTCGTGGATCTAGAACTGGCGCAGGAAGCGCATGTCGCCTTCGACAAGCATGCGAAGGTCGGGCACGTTGTACTTGAGAGCGGCGATGCGCTCGACACCCATACCGAACGCGAACCCTGAGTACTTCTCGGGGTCGATGCCGACGTATCCGAACACGTTCGGGTCGACCATGCCGCAGCCAAGGATCTCGAGCCATCCCGAGTTCTTGCAGAAGCGGCAACCTGACCCGTCGCAGATGCCGCAGCTCATATCCACTTCAGCGCTGGGCTCAGTGAACGGGAAGAAGTGCGGGCGGAACCGCGTCTTGCGGTCCGGCCCGAACATCTGGTGGACGAAGTGATCGAGGGTTCCCTTGAGGTCAGCGAACGTGATCCCCTCATCCACCACGAGACCTTCGACCTGCGTGAACTGCGGAAGGTGGCTCGGATCGGCGATGTCACGACGGTACACGCGCCCCGGGGAGAGCACGTAGATGGGCGGCTTCTCGCGCTCCATGGTCCTCACCTGGACCGGAGAGGTCTGGGTGCGCAACAGCACGTCGGATTCACCTTTGACCGCTGCCTCATCGCCGGACAGGTCACGCACGTAGAACGTGTCGGCGAGCGAGCGAGCAGGATGGTCGGGCGGCGTGTTGAGCGCGGTGAAGTTGTAGTAGTCGAGCTCGACTTCCGGGCCTTCCGCAACCCGGTAGCCCAGCCCGAGGAAGATCTCCGTGATCTCTGCGGTGATCCGGTTGATGAGGTGCCGGCTGCCGAGGGGACGCGCTCGCCCCGGGAGCGTCACGTCCACGGCCTCGGCGATCAGACGCGCATCCATCGCGGCAGCGGACAGTTCGGCGTTGCGGTCTGCCAGCGCCTCTTCCAGCGCGACTCGGACCTCGTTGGCCCTCTTGCCTACGACGGGCCTCTCGTCAGTCGAAAGCGAGCCCAGCCCTCGCAACACCGCGGTGAGCGAGCCCTTCTTGCCCAAGATCGCGACGCGAATCGCCCCAAGCGCAGCCAGATCGTCGGCTCCGGCGATAGCCGCTAACCCGTCGTCGCGCGCCTGCATCAGTTCCTCTGCAACGCCCATACTCGCGGTCCTTCCCATCGAGACTGAAAGGAGCCGCCACCCCGCCCGAGAGGCATCTCGCCCCAAGGACGGGAGCAGCGGCTCCCGCGGTACCACCTCGGTTGGCCCCGAACCTGCGGGCCCTCTTGTTCCGGCTACGCCATGGCGTATGCCTTGGTGAAGCTCGCACCTCACCCGTCCCGGTATCGGAGGATCCGGCTCCCCTACGTGGCACCGTTCACGATCGGTGCTTTCAGGTCGCGGCTGATGGAGTGAACCGGTGGTGCCGTCGTCGTGGAGCCCTCTCAGTCTCGAGACTCCTCCCTGGGCCGACGATCCTTCCGCCCACCGTCTTCTCCGTCATCGCCTTGCACTATTCGATTGAGCCGAGATTGTAGCGCTATCGCCGTCGCCCCGCCAGCGCTCAAGCGTGCTTCCGACGGGCACAACCAGCACGGCTCGACCGCGGACGCACGTGCGCGGGGTTGCGGATGCATCCACGACGGGATTGGCGTCTCCACGCAACCGAACCCCCTCGTCAGGCATCACGCGGTCCACGCGGTGAACGACCGGGCCGTGGCCCGGTGAGACGGCAAGGACGATGTCTCCCTGCCGCACACCGGCCCCACGCCTGAAGATCACCAGGTCTCCGTGTGCGAGCGCAGGACGCATGGACCCGCCCGTGACGGCGACCGGGATGTACTCCCGCGAACCGACGACGACCAGGACAGCGACCAGGATGTAGGCGACGACCATGGGCAAAGCCTGATTCAACCGCTCAAGCATCAGTGGACCTGCTCGGCATCGACGTAGAGCGACAGCCGCACGTAGTCGTTAGCCAACGTGTTCGGGGCTTCAGCTGGCAGCCCCACCTCGAAGCGCACCTGACCTCGAGCGGCCGGAGCGAGCCGCACCGGTGCCGTGCGCATGCTCGACAGCGGGCCCCGGTACAGCTCGGTCTCTCCGCAGGTCGCCCGGCACGTCAACGCCTCGTAGAAATCCGTTATGCCGGCCTTCTTCGATGCAGTGACGACGACATCCACCGGAAGTGAACCATCGTTGATGACCGACACATCCCGTGCGACCACCGCTCCTGGCGCGAGCGCGTCGATGGACAGTGGCGCGACCGTCGGCTCGGTCGAGATCGCAACCGTCCCCGCCCGTATCACTGAATCGGGAACCTGCACCTGAGCCGTGAAGTACGCGCTCGCCGCGCCGACCGACAGGGCCAGCACTGCACCCACCGCGGTCACGATGACCTTTCTGAGCATGATGACGTCCTCCTCTCAAAGACGCACGTCGAGGGGAGACGCGCATACCCGCTGCCGTGCGGATGCCCGGCCGGATTCAAGCTAGCCGACGACGCTTTCCGCTTTCTTTCGAATGTCAAAATGCCGGGCCGCGCTCCGGCGACGCCGTGCGACTGCCTATGCGGCACCACGAGTGGGGTATGAGCTCTTCAATGACTGCACAGCCGAGGAGGACCCATGAACCGCCCCATCGCCCTCGCGTCCGTCTTCATCGCCCTCCTGCTTGCCCTGAGCGTCGGCGGCTGCGCCCCCGAACAAGAACCGGCCGCGCCGCTGCCGGTCGCTCCAGCTGAGGCCGAACCGCCGGAGACGGGCCAGTCCCTGCCCGCCGACCTGTACTCTCGCATCGAAAGCTACGAGTCGTGGAAGCCTGCACCCGACTTCGCCGAGCCCGCCCCCGCGAAGGGGCCGCACGGCGAGCAGGTGCGCATCTTCCTCGATCCGGCTGCCGAAGACGGCTACTTCAAAGCCGCGGCAAGCTCCGCATCGGGCGGTCACACGTGGCCCGAGCGCAGCATCATCGTCAAGGAGATCCTCGCCGGCGGCGAGGTGATCCAGCTCGCCGCCATGGAAAAGACCGCCGACGGTTGGTACTGGGGCGAGTGGTCCGCCGAGGGCGACCCGGTCGTAGAGGAAGGCGTCGGCACAGAGCCGTGCGAGGGTTGCCACTCACAGGGCGGGACCGACGGCACGCTGGGCGTACTGCTCGCCCCGTGATCGGCTGCAACTCACCGGACGAACCGAAGGGCCCCGCCGCGGCGGGGCCCTTCGTGGGTAGATCCTGTCACGCCGTAAGCTACGCGCGGGGAGTCCCTACGCGGCCTGGTTCTTCACCATCTCAGTGAGCTTTGCGAACGATGCGGCGTCGTTGACGGCCATGTCCGAGAGCACCTTGCGGTCGAGGGTGATGCCGGCCTTCTTCAGGCCGTTCATGAACACCGAGTACGACAGCCCGTTGAGACGAGCCGCGGCGTTGATGCGGGTGATCCACAGGCGGCGGATCTCACGCTTCTTGTTGCGGCGGTCACGGTAGACGTACTGGAGAGAGTGCTGGACCTGCTCCTTGGCGGCACGGTAGCTACGGCTTTTCGCACCGTAGTAGCCCTTGGCCTTGGTAAGTACGGTGCGGCGCTTCTTCTTCGCGCCCACTGCGCGCTTCACGCGAGGCATAACTGATCACTCCTTGCTTTGGCGTCGAGGGTAGACGGCCGTTTCGGGCTAGCCGAGGCCGAGGTTCTTCTTGATGACACGTGCGTCGCAGGCTGCGACTTCGGTCTCCTGGCGGAACCCGCGCTTACGCTTGGGGCTCTTGTGCTCGAGGATGTGGCTCTTGAACGCCTTTCCTCGCATGACCTTGCCGGTGCCGGTCACACGGAACCGCTTGGCGGTCGACTTGTGCGTCTTCTGCTTGGGCATATCTGCCGTTCCTCCCTAGCTGCTCTCGTCCGCCGGCTCTTCGGCGGCGCTCTCGTCTTCGATCGGCTGCTCCTTGATCTCCTTCTTCTTCAAAGGAGCGAGCAGCATATGCATGTTGCGGCCCTCAAGCTTGGGCTGCGTCTCGATGATCGCCAGATCCTGCAACTCGCCGGCGAGCTTCTCGAGGATATTCAAACCGAGTTCCGGGTGGGCCATCTCACGACCGCGGAACATGATCGTGACCTTCACCTTGGCACCCGCGTCGAGAAAGCGAAGGATGTGCTTCTTCTTGGTCTCGTAGTCGTGCTTGTCGACCTTCGGGCGGAACTTCATTTCCTTGAGCTCGATCTTCGACTGGTTCTTACGAGCGGCCTTCTCTTTCATCGACTGCTCGTACTTGAACTTGCCGAAGTCCATGATCTTGCAGACGGGCGGGTCCGCAGTCGGGGCGATCTCAACGAGATCGAATCCCTGCTCGTCCGCTATGCGCAGCGCATCGCTCATGGCGAAGATGCCGAGCTGGCTTCCGTCAAATCCGATGAGCCGGCACTTCGACGCGCGAATGCGGTCGTTGAGCCTGTACTCCGTGCTGCTGATAGGCAGCTCACCTCCGTGCTCACGGAGCCGCACCTACGGGCGGCTCCTCTTCCTGCAAAACAAAGAACTCCCGCACGGCGAAGGCCGACGGGAGTGTCACGCGCACTGCGGACCCACGGGGGCCTCAGGCTCGCATCTCATCGACCTGGCAGCTGCCCTAAGTTCGGCGCCGCTCGGGTGGGGACCATTCTCGTCCTCATCGGACGGGGTCCCGCTTGTAGGCGATATTCGATTGGTTCGGGGAGTATACCTGCACCGCCGCGAGGTGTCACGTCCTACCGAACCAGCAGTAATGCCAGAACGCCGAAGACGCCGAGCGCCGTCCCTGCGATAGCCCATGTGAGGAGCCAAGCCTCGGCGCGCGTCAGGCCGCCCGCGACTGCTACGACGCGCTGACGCGTCACCGCACGCCATGCCGGCTCGACCGGCACCTTCTGCTCCTGGGCTTCCAGCGACGACTGGTACGCTTCCCACCGTCGTTCGTACAGAGCGAGCAGAGGTGCCCAGACATCTCCGGGTGGCAGGCGCAGCGACCAGCGCGCGGGGATGCGCTCGCGCAGCACCCACGTGACCGCGCCCAGGGCCGTCCCGAGCACTACGGGCCACGTGAGAGCCCACAGGTAGTGGCTGTCGAGTGACTTCAAGGCCGCCGAGCGCACAACCTCAGCGTCCACCAACCACACCCAACCGACGACGAACGCGAACAGCAGCCCGAACGCTATCGACCGCCCACGCGGTACCGAGTCCGTCTCGGTCTCGGTGCGCGATCCAGTCCGCAGGTATACCAGTGCGAGGAAGCGCACCATCAAAAGCGTCGTCCCCACGGCCGCAAGCGGAAGCAGGAGCTCGAGCGCGTGAGCGACCGCATCGGGCGTCTTGCCCGCGACCGCCTTGAGCGCCATCTTCGCCACGGCTCCGCTCGTGAACGGCAGTCCGGCCAACGAGAGTGCCGGAAGTGCCAACGCCACGACGACCGCACGCGGGCGGGCGCCTGCGGCCGCGACGTCATCGCCCGCGAAGAGCGCAGCCTTGGCGAGACCGTGGTGGAGAAGATACACGGCCACGGCCGCCACGGCCGCCGGCCAAAGTTCCGCCTTCATGAGTCCGGCCCCCACACCCACCCACATGAGCCCGAACTGGCTCACGCTCGAGTAAGCGAGCACGTGGCGCGCATGGCGCTGGAAGATTCCGCACACGACTCCGTAGAAGGCACTCGCAAGGCCGAATATGACAAGCGCGAGCCCCCACTCGGCCAGATCGATCACGCCACCCGGCATGAAGCGCACGAGCCCCAGCACTCCTGCCGTCGAGACGACGCCGGCCAAGGCAGCACCCGATCCCCTCGTCGCCGCCCGATACGCACCGGGCATCCATCCACCCAGCCCGAGCATCGACACCTTCAGGCCGAACGAGGCGAGAATCGAGAGCGTGCCTGCCATGAACCACGGTGACACGAGGAGGTTGTAGGCAAACGGTCCCTCGCCCGCAGCGCCCACGAGCAGGCCGGTGAGCAACAAAGCCTCCCCCACCACCGTGAGCGCGAGATACGCCTTGCCTGCGGCGCTCGCACGCGGCGTCCCGTCATCGACGATCAGGCCGTAAGCGGACAGCGCCATCACGCCAAAGCACGCATAGAACGCGGCGGGGTCACGCGCAAAGGCGAGCAGCAGCGATGCGAAGGCCGACAGCGTCAGGAGCGTCCTGAAGCGCAGGGGATGCGAGCGCGGGGCCCGCCAGGTGCTCACGGCCGCTGCGAGCCACCCGATCGATGCCAGCACGAGGAACGCGACTCCGGCGCCGTCCAGCCCGAAGGCCGCCGGATCCCAGGGCCGAAGTGCCGTTGGGACGATACCGGCCACTGCCGCCGACCACGCGGAGGGCGTCCACGGTGCACCGGCGGCCACGCCGAACGCAACTCCGGCGAGTGCGGTGAGTCCGAGCGGCCACACCATGCGCGCATCGGCTTCGCGCACCCCGAAGGCTGCCCGCTTCGGCTCGGGCCATTCGCGCTCCGTCGCCCCGAACCACGCCTTGCCGATCATCGGCATCAGGTAGGCCGCGTTGAGTACGCTGCTCAGCCCCAGAACAACGAGCGGCCACAGTTGACCGGCGTCGAGCGCCCCCGATCCCAGCCCCCACTTGGTGACGAAGCCGGAGATGGGCGCCACTCCGATGATGCCCAGCGCAGCCAGTGAGAATGCGACCATGGTGAAGGGCATGCGGCGCCCCACACCATTCATCTGGCTCACACGTGAGACGCCAAGCTCCTCAGCGAGCACTCCGGCCGTGAAGAACATCGTGATCTTCATGACCGCGTGGTGCGCGATGTGTGCGACTGCAGCCGCCACGGCGACCGGCGTGCCGATCGCCAGCCCCAGTACGATGTAGGAGAGCTGCCCGATGGTCGAGTACGCAAGCCGCTTCTTGATGTCGTCGAAGGCCAACGCGCGCACCGATGCGAAGATCATCGTGAACGCGGCAAGCGCGGCGAGAGGCACGAGCACTCCGAGGACTCCGGCCGCCTGTGGTCCATAGACGTGTAGGACGACTCTCGCGATACCGAACACCCCCGCCTTGACCACGGCGACGGCATGGAGCAACGCGCTCACCGGTGCCGGCGCCACCATCGCAGCCGGTAGCCACCCATGGGCCGGGAAGAGCGCGGCCTTGACCCCGAAGCCCGCGATGAGCAGCACGAAGATGGCGATCAGCTCGGTGCGCCGACCCGCCATCAGCTCTGCCGAAAGAGCACCACCCTCCGCGAAGTCGCCGACTCCCCCAAGGGTGGCGAGCCCTATGATCCCCAGCGCGAGCAGCACGCCGCCGCCCAGCGCGTAGAGCAGGTACGTGCGCCCTCCGGCGATGGCCTTCGGCGTGCCGGAATGAACCACCAGCGGGTACGTTGCGAGCGTCAGTACCTCGTAGAAGACGAAGAGGGTGAGCAGGTTCGCGGACAAAGCGATTCCCGCCGCCGACCCCACGCACAGTGCGAAGAAGCCGAAGAACCGCGCTTTGTCTCGGCCATGTGACAGGTAGCCGATCGCATAGACCGTCGTCACCAGCCACAGGGCACTTGCGACGACAGCGAAGACCGCGCCGAGCGCATCCGCGCGCAGCGCAAGACCGATACCCAGAAGCTCGATTCCGACTCTGGCAGGCGTATCACCGCTGGCAGCATCAAGACCCACCGCGACCGCGGAGAGTGTGGTCACGGTCGCTGCGCACAGGGCGATCGTCTCGCGGATGCGCCCGCGAGCCTCTCCCAGCGCAAACACGACCGCCGCGCAAGCGAACGGCATGAACGCCGTCGTCAGAAGAGCGAACTGAGTAAATGTCATCGGCCCACACCCGCCAAGGACGCGGCGGCCGGGCCGATGAGGTCGAGCACGGGCTGTCCGAGGACGCCCACGAACAGCGACGCGAATGCCAGTGCAAGCGGCACCCACGTCAAAGCTGCCGGAGCAGATTGGAGCACCACGGCCTCCCCGACCGGAGCCCGCATGAAGACTCCGACTACACGGAAGACGTACGCACCGGCAAGAAGGCCACCGATGAGGACCGGTATGGCCCACCACCAAGCGGTCGAGCCCAGTGCGGCGGAGACGTAGAGCCACTTGGAGACGAAGCCGCCACTGGGCGGCAGTCCCAGCATAGAGACCCCCGCGACGCCGAACGCCAGCACGAGCGCGGGCGCGGTACGCACGAGCCCCGTGAGGTCGGCGATGCGATCATGCCCCGCTCGCACCAGTACGGTCCCGGCGACAAGGAACATCGCGCTCTTTGCCAGAGCGTGGCTCACGGCGTGGAACACGCCCGCTGTGATCGCCGTCGCTGCCGGCGCGGTGCCACCTGAGGCAGCGGTCACTCCGAAGAGTATGAACAGATAGCCGATCTGCGCGACCGTCGAGTACGCGACGAGCATCTTCAGTCTCGACTGCATCAACGCATGCACCGACCCCCAGACGATCGCGACGGCTCCCAGCACACCGAGTGCAGTCGAGAGTGCATCCGCCGCTCCGGAGACCGAAAACACGCCGATGATCGAGAGCAGGACGTAGAAGGAGCCCTTGACGACCAGAGCCGACAGGACCGCGCTGACGGGCGCCGGCGCGTTCGCATGAGCCGGCGGAAGCCAGAAGTGCAACGGCACGAGCGCCGTCTTGAGCACAAGCCCGGTCACGATGAGAGCGAGGCCCACCAAGCCCGCGGGGCTGTTGCCGGCGACAGTCGAAAGCGCATCAAGATCCAAGACGCCGAATGCACCGTAGAGCATCGCCACGCCGAGCAGGTAGAACAAGGAACCGCCCACCGCAGCCAGCATATAGCGCATCGCAGCTGTAAGCGCGCTGCGCGATCCGGCCACGGAGACGAGCGCGACGGCCGAGACGCTCACCAACTCGAGGCACACGTAGAGGTTGAACGCGTCATTCGTCGAGAACAGCGCGGTGAGAGATCCCCACAGGAAGAGCCACAGCGGCCAGAAGAGCCGGTAGCGCTCGTCGGAGCCGAAGTAGGCCACCGAGTAGATGGTGACGCCGAGCGCGACGACACTCGTGAGCAGAATGAGTACCGCCGAGATGCCGTCGACAACCAGGTCGATGCCGAGCGGCGCCCCCCAGCCCCCTATCTCGTAGCGCAGTTCGCCGCGTGATGCCACGGCAACGGCAAGGGCGATCGCGAGAGCGGTCTCGAGGACTGCGGTAAGCACCGAGACGACACGCGCGCCGCGCGCGCTGACGACGAACGCGATGGGCGCGGCGAACAGCAGCGTCACGATGCACAACGCCGGCAGCTGGACTATCAGAGCCTCAGACATCCCCGCGCTCCGCACTCTCAAGGTCGGTGCAGCCAGTCTCGGTGAAGATGCGTTTGACCAGCGCGAGCGCGAACGCCGTCGCCGAGACCGTGACGACGATGCCGGTCAGCACCATGGCATGCGGCAGCGGGTCGGGCACGTCGCCGGGAACGCGTCGCGCGATAGCAACGATCACGAGAAAGCAGCCGGAGCTCATGATGTTGAGCGCAAGCACCTTGTGGAGCAGATGCGGCCGCGTGATCAAGCCGTAGAGCCCGATGCAGAAGAGCAGGGCGCCCGCAACGGCATACAGATCGGTCTGACTCGGCACGTGTCCGATCACCCCTCTCGCTCGTGACGCTCGGGCGTCGCTGACGAGATGAACAGGCTCACGAGTATCACGCCGATAGAGAAGGTGAGCCACGACTCGATCACAAGCATGAGAGGCTTCGCGAGGCCATCGGGATAGTCCAACAGCGTCCCCCCTGAGAGCAGCGGCATCAGCGCGATCAGCAGGAACACGATGAAGCCCACAGCGATGGCCACGCGAAGCGCAAGCCGAGTCACCCAGCCAGGACGTGCGTACCCGGACAGCGCAAGCAACACGCCCGCGGCACCCAACACCGCCCCGGCCTGGAAGGCACCACCGGGCGCGTGCTCCCCTGCCCACAGCAGGTAGCCGCTCGTGAGAACCATGAGCGGAACGAGCACTCGCGTCATGCTCGACAGCACGGGGTCAGCGGCGGGCGCCAGCGGAGCCCAGATGCCGGAGGTACCCTTACGAAGCGAAAGCACCCCGATGGTGGCCAGCATCAGCACCGCGATCTCGAGCAGGGTGTCGTAGCCGCGGAAGTTCAACAGTACCGCTGTGACAGCGTTCTTCACGCCACTTTGAGCCAGATTCTGCTCGATGACCGGCGCGAGCCCCGGCTCCTTCTCGGGAATCGCCACAACGCCCGATGCGAGCATCGCGAACACGAGCACACACAAGAGGCCCGCGACGAAGCGCAGACCCACACGAAGCGGCCGCCGCGATTCATTCATCGCCATCACCCTCACGCACTGACGGCCCGGCCACCGGGAACGGCACGTCCCGCCCGCGCAGGTGTCCCGCCGCGTCGAGCAGCAACGCCCCGGTGATGCCGGCTCCGATGGCTGCCTCCGCTAGAGCGATATCCGGCGCCGCCAGTCTCACCCACGCGAGCGCGGTGAGCAGACCAAAGGCGATGAAGAGCACGACTGACCGGAACAGCTTGACCTCAGCAAGCGTCCGGAGGGCCAGCCACACGATGGCGAGCAGTAGCACGGTGTCAAACAAGATGCCCGTCGCGCTCATCCACGCCTCCACGGCTTTGTGCCGCTTACACGAGCGGCTTCAGAGATGAGATGCCCCGCGGTGGCGCCAGCTATCAGCACGAGCACCCATGTGAGCACGAGCTTCGCGGCAACGACCAGGGATCCTGCCTGGACAGACAGGGCGATGACAATGAAGCCAAGGCCCAGGTTGTCCGCCTTCGTGAGCGCATGGAGACGCGTGTAGACATCGGGGAAGCGCAGAACCCCGACGGATCCGGCGACGAAGAAGACGGTCCCGATCACAAGCAGCGCAAGCGTCAAGAGATCCTTCAGCGTCATGGCTGCTCGCCTACCGAGGTATCGCGCGGACCCTTGTGCCATGCACGCTTCACGAAGGCCACCGCGGTCATCGCAGCCAACAGTGCGAAGACAAGGCCGACATCCCTCAACGACGGCATGTTCAGCCCCTCAGAGAGAAGCAGGAGCATCGCGACGCCGGAGGTGCCGAACAGCTGTGCCGCCAGCATCCGATCGGCGGGCGACGGCCCGCGCTCGACTCTGATCAGCCCGACCACGATCGTCGCAAGCAGAACGGTAGCGAACGCGACGTACACGACGTCACTCACGCGCACCACCGCCCCGACCCGCAGCTGCCGCGGGCTCGAGCGACAGCCCCAGCGCTTCGGAGATTCGCGATTCGACCTGCCGCACATCGTCGAGGATAGGCAGATTGCAGTCGAGCACGTGCATCACGAGCGTGTCACCTTCGAATCCCGAGCTCAATGTGCCCGGCAGCAGACTCACCGTGTCTGCGAGCAGAACGCGAGCGGACTCTGTAGGCAGCCTGACAGGATAGGACACGAAACCCGGAGAGATAGGCATGGAAGGGCGCAGGGCCCGTAGCGCGACATCGACCCCTCCTACAATCGACTGATGAGCGAAGAAGACGATGAATCGCAGTGTTCCGCCCGCGCGCAGCCTCCACGCACGCGCCGGCGTCAGTCTCAGGGACGTGATGGAGGCGAGTACGACGAAGGGCACGCCGAACAACCAGGAGGACGGCTCGCCCTCCGCGAGCACCCACCACACGAAGGCGAACGCTACGAGGCGCTCGGTGAATCGCAGTGCCAACCTCATCGAACCACCGCGGTCTCGCTTTCGACCCGGTGCGCGAAATCAGCAACACGCACTGCGCCGATGTCACCCTCAGTGCGCTCGCGCACGCCCACGGTGCCGTCCTCGGCCTCGCGATCGCCCACAATCAGCATGTAGGGCACCTTCTGCTGCTGCGCCTTGGCGATCTTCACGCGCATCGGCTCGTTGTCCGCGTACACCTCCACGCGCACATCGGAGGCCACCAGCTCGGCGGCTACCTTCTGTGCGTACTCCAGGTGGCGGTCGGCAATCGGGATGATGACGGCTTGAACCGGCGCGAGCCACGTCGGGAACGCGCCCGCGTAGTGCTCGATGAGGATGCCGAGGAAGCGCTCCATCGATCCGAGGATCGTACGGTGAAGCATGAACGGCCGTGCCTCGGTGTTGTCCGCCGTGCGATACGTCATGTCAAAGCGCATGGGGTTGTTGAAGTCGACCTGGATGGTGGCCGTCTGCCATGTGCGACCGATGGCATCGCGCAGCTTGATGTCGATCTTCGGCCCGTAGAACGCGCCGTCGCCCTCGTTGATGTCGTACTCCATACCCCGCTGGTCGAGTGCGTCGATGAGCGCCTTGGTGGCGTGCTCCCACTCATCGTCGAAGCCTTCGATCGACTTCTCGGGGCGCGTGGAAACTTCGGCGGTGTACTCGAACCCGAAGACGCCGTTCACGTAGTCGACAAGGTCGAGCATGAGCATGACCTCAGGCGTGACCTGCTCGGCGGTACAGAAGATGTGTGCGTCATCCTGGGTGAAGCCACGGGCCCGCATGAGGCCATGCACGACACCCGAGAGCTCGTGGCGATACACCGTGCCGAACTCAAACATGCGGATGGGCAGGTCGCGATAGGACCGCAGGGCGTTGTTGTAGATCATGATGTGGCCCGGGCAGTTCATGGGCTTGATGCCGTAGTCATTGACGCGCCCGTCGCCCTCGTCCACCTGGAAGAAATACATGTTCTCGCGGTAGTTGTCCCAGTGCCCCGAGATCTTCCACACGTCGGCCTTGTAGATGTGCGGCGTGATCGCTTCGACGTACCCGCGACGGTAGAGCTCGGCGCGCAGCCACTCCTGGATCATGCGCAGCACGCGCGCACCCTTCGGGTGGTACAGCGGCAGGCCGGCGCCGGCCTGTTCGTGGAGCGAGAACAGATCGAGCTCGCGGCCCAGCTTGCGATGATCGCGCTTCTCAGCCTCCTCGATGCGGGTCAGATACGCTTCGAGATCCTTGGGCGTGAACCACGCGGTGCCATAGATGCGCTGCAGCATCGGCCGATCCGAGTCACCCCGCCAGTAGGCGCCGGCGATCTTCGTGAGCTTGAACGCGCCCACGCGCCCCGAGTCCGGGATGTGCGGGCCGCGGCACAGGTCGATGAAGCCACCCTGCGAGTAGGTGGAGATGGTCGCGTCGTCAGGCAGCTCGTTGATGAGCTCTTGCTTGAACGTCTGACCGTCCATGCGATCGAACGCCTCGAGCCGCGTCCACTCCTCGCGAACGAACGGCGCCTCGAGAGAGATGATCTGCCGCATCCGCTCCTCGATCGCCTCAAGATCCTCGGGCGTGAAGGTGCGGCCGATGTTGAAGTCGTAGTAGAAGCCATCCTCGATCGAGGGGCCGATGCCGAACTCGGCATGAGGGAACAGTTCGCGGACCGCCTCGGCCATGACGTGCGCCGTCGAATGGCGAAGCAGGTCGAGCGCCTCGGGGCTTCGATCGGTGATGATCTCGATGGTGTCCCCGTTTGCGACCACACGGTTCACGTCTACCATCTCGCCGTTCACCTTGCCCGCAAGGGAGGCCTGCGCCAGCCGGGCGCCGATAGCCGCGGCGACATCGTGGACGGTCGCCCCTTCGGGAACCGCCTTCTCAGACCCGTCGGGAAGCTTCACGTTGATGTCAGGCATCGCATGACTCCTGTCGTGTGCGCGAACGCCCCGCGACAAGGGCGGGGCGGTCATCGTTGTCGTACGAAATGCGCAGGTGGCAGGGTGCCTACTCCTGGCGCGTCTTGCAATACGGACAGACCGTCCACTGAAGCTTGAGCGCCCTGCCGCAGTCTGTGCAGGACTTGCGCAGCTTCTTCATGCAGTACGGACAGATCAAGAAGTCGTGGTCCACAGGCTTGTAGCATGCGGGACAAGATTCGAAATCGCGCGACAACGTGACCTCTTTGGCGCGAATCTCCAAGTCCCGCTCACGCGCGTCATCGATGAACTCCGGTGGACGCACGACCAGGTAGATAATCCACCCGGCCACGGGGAAGATCAGTGCTGCCAAGCCCCAGAACCATCCCATGGCACCGCGGCGGTTCGCATCACGCCACGTCCAGAAGACGAGCGCGATCCACAGGACGACGCTGAACAGGATGCACAGCTGGGATACGAGCTTGAAAAGCGGGCTATCAAGAACCGGTGCGAGAAGGTCGCCCATCATCTCCCCTTATCAGGCCACCCGCGCAGGCGCGCGGACGTACGCAGGGATGATATCAGAAGCCGCTCACTTCCTTGCCCTACGGCTCGAGCTTCGTCGCCAGGATGTCACGAAGCGCAGCCCGCGCCTGTCCGGCTGTGGCGAGCGACCCTGTGATGACCATAGCGCCCGGGTGCGTCCGCACCAGCTCCGGGAGCCCCTGAGCGAGCGTACCGACGAACACAGGAGCCACCCCGGTGCGCTCCCCGATGACTGCGCCCATCTCCTCGGCCGAGCGTGCACGAGGCGTGTCGGGCGCTACGACCGCGAAACCAGACGCAACGGGCGCAAGAGCTGCCACGATGCCGTCAGCGTCCTTGTCCGAAAGGATACCGAGCGCGACCAATGGCCGCTGTGCGGAATCGGGCCACGCATCGCGGATGGCTCCCGCCAGCACTGCAGCCGCCTCAGGGTTGTGCGAGCCGTCCACGATCAACGCAGGGTGGTGACGAACCATCTCGAACCTGCCCGGGAACCGAACGCCACTCACCGCCCTGCGTACATCCTTCGCATCGAGCGCGCGTCCCAGGTGCGCCTCCGCAGCTGCGATGGCGATCGCAACGTTTCCTGCCTGGTACGCCGGGGCGGCTACTTCAAGGTCCGTGTAGGACCCGCGAGTTCCTCGTACGTCCATCCTGGTAGAACCGTCAGGCGACGCCGGGCGGCTGCGCACGTGGTAGCGCACCGTCAGTTCTTCGTGCGCGAAGGAGGGTTCATCGGCGGCCAGCACCGCCACCCAGTCGTGCCCACCGACCCGAGCGATCTGCGCACGGAACACGTCCTCGACCCCGGCGACTCCCGGTCCAAGCACGGCAGTTGCACCGGGCTTGATGATGGCCGCCTTCTCGGCGGCGATGGCCTCGCGGGTCGCGCCGAGAACCGCGGTGTGATCCAGCCCCACGCCCGTGATCACGGCGACCCGCGGCGTGGTCACGCTGGTTGCGTCCCAGCGACCACCCATCCCCACTTCCAGAACCGCGACCTCGGTCCCACGCTCGCGAAACAGCCACAGTGCCGACGCAGTGAGCAGCTCGAATTCGGTGGCATCCGCTGCCGCGCCCGGCGCAGCGCCGGCGCTCATGGCCACGCGGGCCGCCGCCTCAAGGGCCGCGCCCACCGCGCGCGCGAACTCGCCGTCCCCCACGACCGAGCCACCGATCTCCATGCGTTCCGGGTAGCGCTCCAGTTCGGGACTCGTATACAGAGCGCTGGCCAGGCCCTCGGCGCGCAGTAGTGCGTCGGTGATCCGTGCCACCGAGGTCTTTCCGTTGGTTCCTGTCACCTGAATGACGTCGAAGCTGTCCTGCGGTCGGCCGAGCTCCTCGCACATCGCCCCGATGCCGTCGAGGGACGGGTTGATGCCGAACCTGAGCGCGGTCGCCAGCACAGCCGCCGCCTCGAGGTAGCCGACCTCGCTCATGGCGCTCGCTACCCTCCGAGTTCGGCGAGTTGGGCTTCGATGGTTCGGAGCGTGTCGGCAAGATCGGAGGCCTTGGCACGGTCCTTCTCCACGATCTCGAACGCTGCCTTGGCGAGGAAGCCCTCGTTGCCGAGCTTGCGCTCGAGCTTCTCCAGCTCGCCTGCGGTCTTTCCGCGCTCGCGGTGGAGTCGCGCCGCCTCGGCTTCGAAGTCGACTAGCCCCTCCAGCGGCACGTAGACCTCTAGGCCGCTTGCGATGACCGTGGCCGAGTGCGGTGGCTTCACCGAGTCGGTCGCCGCCACGAAACCACTCACGCCGGCCAGCCTCGACATCTCCGAGAACTCGCTCTCCACCCAACGCGTCTCGGACTCGCCCGCGGTGCGGAAGACCACATCCACGCCCTGCTTGGGCGGAACCTGGTAGCGCGCACGCACCGCGCGAATGCCGGTGACGACCTCGATCAGTCGTCCGATGGAACGCTCGGCCCCTTCATCCTCGAAGCGGGCGAGCGCTGCGGCGTCCGGCCAGGATGCGACCATGAGGGAGGGCGCGTCATCGCCGTGGGGCACGTTGCGCCATATCGCCTCGGTCACATAGGGCATCAGCGGGTGGAGCAACCGCAGCGCTTGGTCGAGGACGAACACGAGCACCCGCTGCACGCCGCCGCGCTGGGAGTCGTCACGCAGACGGCCCTTAGCCAGCTCGATGTACCAGTCGCAGAACTCATTCCAGAAGAAGTCGTAGAGCAGACGCGCGACCTCGCCGAACTCGTAGGTGTCGAGGCCCTCGCTCACGCGTGCGGACAGCCCGGCAAGCCGCGACAGGATCCACCGGTCCGCGACGGTGTGCGCCACCGGCTCGCCCGGCTCGTAGCCGTCGAGGTTCATCAGCACGAACCGACTCGCGTTCCAGATCTTGTTGGCGAAGTTCCGGCTGGAGACGAGCTTCTCCTCGCTGAACTTCAGGTCTTGGGCGCCCGTGACCTGGAGCATCAGACCGAAGCGCATACCGTCGGCACCGTAGTGCTCCATGAGATCCAGGGGGTCGACGCCGGTACCGAGCGACTTGCTCATGCGTCGGCCTTCGGCGTTGAAGACCGTCGGGTGGATGATCACATCATCGAACGGGATCTTGCCGTCGACGAAGTACATGCCGCTCATCACCATGCGTGCCACCCAGAGGAACAGGATGTCACGGGCGGTGGACAGTACGCCCGTCGGGTAGAAGTAGTCCACGCGCGGGTCGGCATCGGGCCAGCCCAACGTTGCGAACGGCCACAGCTGCGAGCTGAACCACGTGTCGAGCACGTCCTCGTCCTGCCGAACCGCCGCGCTGCCGCACGTAGGACATACCGTCAGGTCCTCCTCGCTTGCCACCATCGCGCCGCAGGCGTCGCAGTAGAACACCGGAATGCGGTGACCCCACCACAGTTGGCGCGATATGCACCAGTCGCGGATGTTCTCCATCCAATGGAAGTAGACGTTCTCCCAGCGCTTGGGATGGAACGTCACGCGCCCATCGCGCACCGCCGCAATCGCAGGGGCCGCGAGCGGCTTCATATCGACGAACCACTGGTCCGAAAGCCACGGCTCGACGGTGGTGTGGCACCGGTAGCAGTGCCCGACCGAGTGGACGTGGTCGTCGGTGTGCTCGAGCAGTCCTGCTGCGTCGAGGTCGGCGATGATGCGCTTGCGAGCCTCATAGCGGTCGAGTCCGGCGTAGGCGCCCCCTGCTTCTGCGATCGTCGCATCTGCTTCCAGGATGTTGATCTGGGGACAGTCATGCCGGGCGCCGATCTCGAAGTCGTTCACATCGTGGGCCGGCGTGACCTTCACGGCCCCGGAGCCGAAGCTCGGGTCGACGTAGTCGTCGGCGACGATTGGAATCTCCCGACCAAGCAGCGGCAACACCACGGTCGCGCCCACCAGCGCCGTATAGCGCTCGTCGTCAGGATGGACCGCCACGCAGGTGTCGCCGAGCATCGTCTCCGGACGGGTCGTGGCGACCACGACGTGATCCACGCCGCCCACCGCCTCCTTGAGTGGGTAGCGCAAGTGCCACAGGTGGCTGTCCATATCCTCGTGCTCGACCTCGATGTCGGACAGCGCCGTGGTGCAGCGCGGACACCAGTTGATGATTCGCTTGCCGCGGTAGATCAGACCCGCTTCGAACCAGTCGACGAAGACCTTGCGAACCGCCTGCTGATAGCTGGGGTCCATGGTGAACCACTCGTCGGAGTAGTCGCAGGAGCACCCCATCGCCTTGAGCTGGCTGATGATCGTCGAGCCGTGCTCGTGACGCCATTCCCAGCAGGCGTCGATGAACGCCTCCCGGCCCACGTCATGGCGACTCTTGCCTTCGGCAGCGAGCTTCTGCTCGACTTTGTTCTGCGTCGCAATGCCCGCGTGGTCGGTACCCACGATCCATCGCGTCGGACGACCGGTCATGCGTTGGCGGCGAACGACAACGTCCTGGATCGTGTTGTTGAGCGCATGGCCCATGTGGAGCGAGCCGGTCACGTTGGGCGGGGGGATGACCACCGAGTAGGGCCTGACGCCCTCAACCATGTCGGCGCCGAAGTAACCGCCCTTCGTCCACGAGTCGAAGATGGGGCCTTCGACGGCCTTGGGGTCGTAGGCGGTCGGCATGTCGCTCACTGGCGGTCCCTTCGTCACCGGATTGTCGTGTATGCGCGATTCTATCAGGCACGGGTGGGCGACCGGCGGCCAACGGCCAAACTGGCGATTGGGTCACGTCGCTACGTGGAACAATCCACGGTAGTGGGCGGAGGGGCCGCCGACCAGCGAGGTGATAGCCATGGCGTGCGAACTGTCCGTCGGCTGTCCATACTTCAACTCCACCACCGGCATGCCGCCGGCAACGTCAGCGATGTTCAAGGCCCGGTACTGCCGAAGTCACAACCACGAGTGCGCCCGTTACGCGGTGTACGTGAGGCTGGGGAGACAGTCCATCCCCGATGACCTGCCGCCCAACGAGAGGCTGCGCGCGCTGACGATCATCCGCGCACCGCACGCGCACGCGTCCTGACGGTCGGCGCTACGCGGAAGCCTCGTGCGCTTGGCCGCGACGCACGAGGGTAGGCCCGGCATCGCCGTCCACAGCCTCAGCGGTGACAACGACGCGTTCGATGTCACTTTCGCTGGGCAGCATATACATGGTGTCGAGGAGAATGCCCTCACAGATCGAGCGAAGGCCGCGAGCACCGGTGCCGCGCTTCATGGCTTGGTGCGCGATGGCCGAGAGCGCATCTTCGGTGAAGAAGAGTTCGGCCTCTTCCAGGGCGAACAGGCGCTGGTACTGCTTCACGAGTGCGTTCTTGGGCTCGGTCAGGATGTGGATCAGGTCGGCCTCAGTGAGCTCCGTGACACCGGTGACCACCGGCAAGCGTCCGACGAACTCGGGAATCAGCCCAAATCGGTTGAGATCTTCGGGCAGCACCCGAGCGAGCAGCTCACTCTCTGAGTCGCGCGACGCGTCTGAGAGCTCGGCCTGGAAGCCGACACCCTTCTTGCCGATGCGGTCGGCGATGATCTTGTCGAGCCCCACAAAGGCCCCACCGAGGATGAACAGCACGTTCGTGGTGTCGATCTTGAGCAGCTCCTGCTGGGGGTGCTTGCGCCCTCCCTGAGGCGGCACCGATGCCTCAGTGCCTTCGAGGATCTTGAGCAGCGCCTGCTGCACGCCCTCACCCGAGACGTCGCGCGTGATGGACAGGTTCTCGGCCTTGCGCGCGACCTTATCGATCTCGTCGATGTAGATGATGCCGACCTCGGCGCGCTTGATGTCGAAATCAGCGGCCGTGATGAGCTTGAGCAGGATGTTCTCGACGTCCTCGCCGACATATCCCGCCTCAGTGAGCGCCGTGGCATCCGCGATGGCGAATGGCACCTTGAGCACACGAGCGAGCGTCTGAGCGAGCAGAGTCTTGCCGCAGCCCGTGGGTCCCAGAAGCAGAATGTTGCTCTTCGCCAGTTCGACTTCCTCATCAGCCGAAGATGGCGGCAGCGTGACCCGGCGGTAGTGGTTGTACACCGCGACGGACAGGACCTTCTTCGCCCGCTCCTGACCGATGACATAGCCGTTCAGGGCCTCGTGAAGCTCCAGCGGCGTGGGCAGATCGTCGAGCAGTGTGTCCTCAGACGCCGCCTCGGCAACCTCATCTTCGACGATGTCGTTGCACAGCTCGATGCACTCATCGCAGATGTAGACACCCGGGCCGGCTATGAGTTTCTTGACGTGCCGCTGGCTCTTGCCGCAGAACGAGCATTTGAGCTGGTCGGAGCCTTCCGGCGTGCGCGAGGGACTCACGGCTACTTCTCCTCGACCGACTTGCGGCTCTCGATGACCGCATCGACGAGCCCGTAGGTCTTGGCCTCGTCGGCCATCATGATGTTGTCGCGTTCGGTATCGACGTGGATGGTCTCGGCAGACTGCCCCGTGTGCTTGGCGAGTATCTCGTCGAGCTGGGCGCGCATGCGCAGCATCTCCTTGGCCTGGATCTCGATGTCGGTGACCTGGCCCTGCGTGCCACCCCACGGCTGGTGTATCAGTACGCGCGAGTGAGGCAAGGCGAAACGCTTGCCCGGTGCACCGGCAGCCAGCAGAACGGCGCCCATCGACGCACACTGTCCGATGCAGATAGTGGACACCGGAGGCTTGATGAACTGCATGGTGTCGTAGATGGCGAGTCCGTCGGTGACGCTGCCGCCGGGCGAGTTGATGTAGAGACTGATCTCCTTGTCCGGATCGGCACTCTCGAGGTGCAGAAGCTGAGCGATCACGAGATTGGCGACGTGATCATCGATTGCCATGCCGAGGAAGATCACGCGCTCATTGAGCAGCCGCGAGTAGATGTCGAAACTGCGCTCTCCGCGGCTCGTCTGCTCGACGACGATCGGTACGAGCGAGTTGATCTCAGGTAGCATGCGTCTACTCCTCTGTCTCGGCGTCCGGCTCATCCGGCGCCTCGATGACCGCGACGTTGTCCAGCAGCCACATCACGGCCTTGCGGTGCATGATCTGCTCATGAAGGACCGCCATGAGGCCCATATCTGCCCATCGAGCACGCGCCTCATCGGGGGTCGAGTTCGTCGCTTGAGCGACCTCCTTGAGCTCCTCATCGACATCCGCATCCGTGAGCTCCATGTCCAGAGCGCGGAACAGCGCCTCAAGCGCGAGGTCCTCACGAACGGTCTGCAGCGCCTGCACGCGCATATCGGCCTCGAAGGTCTCCATGTCGACCCCGGCTTGCGCCAGATACTGATCGATCATGAGCTCCTGGCCTTCGAGCATCGTGATGAAGTCGCGCGTCATCGAACTCTGCCGCGCCACGATCATCGCCTCAGGCACCTCGCCCTCGAGGCGTGCGGCGACCGCCTCGCGCGACCGCTGCTCCCTGAGCCGCTCATAGTTGACGGTCTTCTGGGTTGTGATGCGCGTGCGCAGATCGGCACGCAGGTCCTCGTAGGAGTCGAATCCGCCGACCTGCGCCGCAAACTCTTCGTTGAGCTCGGGCAGAACCTTGGCCTTGACCTCGTGCACTGTGATGTCGAACGCCGCGTTCTTTCCGGCGAACTCCGGATTGGATGTCGTATCGGGGATCACGAACTCGACGCGGGTCGTGTCGCCACCCGTGAGGCCGATGATGCCGGCGTCGAACTCCGGAGGCATGAGGCCACGACCAAGCTCGTAGAGGTACTTGTCTACCTCGTTGCCCTCGTAGCCCTCCCCCTCCACGGTGCCGACGAACGACAGCAGGGCGAAGTCATTCTCCTGGGCACCTCGGTCCTCCACAGGCTCGAGACTGGCGAAACGATCACGGGCCAGCTCGATCTGTGCGTCGATCTCGGCGTCGCTCGCCTCCTTGCCCGGCAAGGTCACTTCGAACTCGTCGGTGCCGGTGAGGGTCAACTCCGGGCGCACGTCGATGTCGGCCGAGTAGGTGAACTCCGTGCTCGGTTCGACGGTTTCGAGATCCTCGAGTTCAGGGGCCTCAATGGGACGCAGCCCCTCCTTGTCCAGGGCCTGCGGGTACGTCGTGTTGACGACATCCTCAGTGGCCTCAGCCATGAGGTACTCGCGTCCGAGCATCGACTCGAGCATCGGCTTGGGCGCCTTTCCGGGGCGGAAACCCGGAATCTTGACCTTGGCGGCGGCGGACTTGTAGGCACGCTCGATGGCAGCGTCAACCTCGTCGGCGGCCACCGTGACGGTAAGCCGGACAGTGACGCCCTCGAGACGCTCGACAGAAGTAGTCAGCACAGGTGTACGTTCCTTTCACGGGGTGTTCGTTCGGTCGATCCGACGACCAGCGCCGGCGTTTGCTGCTGTGGTGCGGGCGAGAGGACTCGAACCTCCATGAGTTTCCCCACTGGAACCTAAATCCAGCGCGTCTGCCAGTTCCGCCACGCCCGCGGATACGGCGTCCCATGATAGCAAAAGGCCGGGCGGCGAGCCTCCCGGCCTTGCAAGTCCGATGGTGGGCCGTGTAGGGGTCGAACCTACGACCTTGGGATTAAGAGTCCCCTGCTCTGCCAGCTGAGCTAACGGCCCGTGAATCAGCGAATCGTAATTCTACCCAGTTCGCGCGGGAATGCAAGCGCCTACGCCTACAGCAACGGCCCGCCGGTGAGGGCGGGCCGCGCATGAATCACTGGGGTGGGTAACGGGACTTGAACCCGCGGCCTTCGGAGCCACAGTCCGACGCTCTAACCAACTGAGCTACACCCACCGTGAGTGGCTTGGCACGCCCGGAGGGATTCGAACCCCCGACCTAGAGATTAGAAGTCTCCCGCTCTATCCAGCTGAGCTACGGGCGCACATGTGTTCTCGCGAACCGCCCGGAAGTGCCGAGGCAGTACGGTACTCTGAGCCGCGAGATTCTGTCAATCAGCCGCCCTACGGGGAGGCTGGGGTGATCATGGAGCGGCGGACGGGACTCGAACCCGCAACAATCAGCTTGGAAGGCTGATGCTCTACCAATTGAACTACCGCCGCGAAAATGGTCGGGCCGACAGGATTCGAACCTGCGACCCTCTGCTCCCAAAGCAGATGCGCTACCAAGCTGCGCTACGGCCCGACATCTCAACGCGCCCCTTGCGCGAACGTTCGTCGGGCGCAGGGCGAGAGACAGTATAGCGCGAGCTTTGGTGTGCGCTACTCCCCCGTGCCTGATTCGCCCGAGACGACCGCATCGACCGAATCGGTGAGCTGTGCACGCAACGCCCGTAGCGCGGCGCCCCGGTGGCTGATCGCGTTCTTTTCCACCATGGACAACTCAGCCATGGTCACCCCGGGTGTCGCTGCAGGAAAGAACAGCGGATCGTACCCGAAACCGTTCTCACCACGCGGCTCAAAGCCGATCGCGCCTTCGCACGTGCCTGTTGCCACGAGCTCGGTTCCGTTCTCGGACACGAACACGAGGGTCGAGCGGAAGTTCGCTGCGCGCTCCGACGGCGGAGTGTCCCGGAGTGCGAGAAGCAGCCGCCGGTTGTTCTCGTCGTCACTTGCACACGGTCCGGCGTAGCGACTGGAGTAGACACCCGGCTCGCCGTCGAGCGCGTCAACCTCCAAGCCGGAGTCATCGGCCAAACACGCAAGATCGAAGTCCTTGCGCGCCGCCTGAGCCTTGATCCGTGCGTTCGCCTCGAACGTCTCGCCATCCTCCTCGGGACTGGGCCACTCGGGGTTGAGCTCCGTAGCCGCGACGAACTTGATGCCCGGAAGGTCGATGGCTGCGCGGATCTCATCGACCTTGTGCCGATTACCGGTAGCCACGACCACCGTCCTGACGTTGTCAGAACCCATAGGACTCAAGCCCCTCGTCAACGATACGGCGCTGAATCGCCAGCAGCTCGCCCGTGGCGTCTGCGGCAAGATCGAGCATCGCTTCCAGACGCTCCCGGCTGAAGGGGGTCTGTTCACCGGTCCCTTGCACCTCGATGAACCTGCCCGAACCATCCATGACGACGTTCATGTCGACCTCGGCTATCGAGTCCTCTTCGTAGGCCAGGTCGACCAACAGCTCGCCGTCCACGAGCCCGACGCTTGTGGCAGCGACCTGACCAAGCAGGGGGATGGCCGCGACCTTGCCCGCGTCCTGCCAGGCAGCCAATGCATCGTGAACCGCCAGCCACGCGCCGGTGATCGCCGCGCAGCGAGTGCCGCCGTCCGCCTGGATCACGTCGCAGTCGATGGTGACCGTCGCCTCGCCTCCCAGCGCGCCCATGTCAACGATAGTGCGCATCGAACGGCCGATGAGACGCTGGATCTCCTGCGTCCGACCCTTCGGTCCCGTCATCGACTCACGCCTTGATCGGGTGTGGGTGGAGGCGGGCAGCATGGAGTATTCGGCTGTGACCCAGCCCAGTCCCGAGCCGCGACGCCACGATGAGACCCCCGCCTCGACCGAGGCCGCACACAGCACGCGCGTGTCGCCCATCTCGAAGATGCAGCTGCCCATGGCGTGTCTCAAGTAGTTGCGCGTGACCTTCACAGGCCTAAGCGACGACGGACCGCGTCCGCCAGAACGTTCCCTCATGTGAGTCCTCTCCCTGAAGTCATCCGACGTCGAAGACGTCGAACTCGGTGGCTATGGTGACCGCTCGCCCGAACGCCTCGTCGGCCTGTCGCTGCATCGCCTCACGGTCGTTGGTGGGCCACACGTGCGCCAACACGAGCTGTTTGACGCCCGCGCCCCGCGCCAACTCGCCAGCCTGCCGCGCGGTCAGGTGGGGGCTTGCGCCGGCCCACTGCTCAGGTAGCGTCGCCTCGGCCAGCAACAAGTCCGCACCCTCGGCCGCAGCCGCAACACGGGGACCCGGCGCCGTGTCCGAAGTGTAGACGAACCTGCGCCCGGCACACTCCGCGACGAGCGCGTACGTCGGCTCGGTATGGTCAACGAGTAGCGGCGTCACGGTCAGGCAGCCGACGCTGACGGCCCGGCCGTGCTCCAACGGGCGAAAGGTGAAAGCCTCCCGGAACTCCAACGCACCGCGCTCGGAGAGTAGCAGCTGCATTCGTTCGAAGAGCGTCTCCGGCATGAACAGCGGAACGGCAGGAGCCGGGCCCTCGGGCGAGTAGCGCAGCATCGACTGCATCGAGTACAGATCGACGTAGTGGTCCGGATGGTTATGCGTGACGAACACTGCGTCGATCTCGGTTGGATCAGCAACCCGATACAAGTTGGCCAAGACCCCGTTGCCGCAGTCGAACAGCACCCGCGTCTCATCGCACTCCACGAGATGGCCCGCGCACGCCTGCCCCTGTGCTGCGTGGCTCGCTGCCGAACCGAGAACAGTCACGCGCATGTGGGCTCCCCTTCATAGACGGCGGCACGTCGCATCGCCTCGGGCGAGACGAAGTCGGCGAGTTCTTCGAGGGTGATGCGTTCGACCGCTCCCAGCGGCGCACCGAACACGCGCGAACCGAGCCGCTCGAACTCACGCTCATCCCCTGTGGTGACGAAGGCGCGCGAAACGCCGCTGCCCGGCGCGGCCAGCGCGCCGCGACGCCTGAGCGTCTCGGCGACCTCCAGCGCGGTCTCCTCGGCAGAACTGATGATACGCACCGACGAGCCCATCGCCTGCCCGATGGCGGCCGAGAGCAGCGGGAAATGCGTGCACCCCAGCACGAGGGTATCCACCCCGGTTCGCTTGAGCGGGTCGAGATAGTCCCGCGCGATCTCATAGAACGAAGGTCGGATGAACACCTCGCTGGCGTGCGCGAGCATGTCTTCGATACGCCCCGAGTCCCGCCTAAGGCCCTCCTCGACGATGTCGACAAATCGCGGGGTGGCCGCCGAGAACACCGTGACGCCGGCGTCTATCGCCCTGACGGCTGTGCTATAGGCGCCGGACTCGATGGTTCCCACCGTCCCGATCACCCCTACCCGCCGGTTGTTCGTAGCCATCACAGCCGCGCGCGCGCCTGGCTCGACCACGCCGATCACCGGCACCGAGAACGTCTGTTGGGCGAGCGCCAGACCGGCTGCGGTCGCCGTGTTGCAGGCGATGATGATCAACTTGACCGCGCGGCCTTCCAGCCACGATCCGATCTCAAGCACAAAGCGGCGAACCTCGGCCAGATCGCGCGGACCGTACGGGCAGCGCGCGGTATCACCGAGGTAGACGAGTGACTCCCCCGGCAGAACGGCCGCGACTTCCCGCGCAACCGTAAGCCCCCCCAGGCCAGAGTCAAAGATGCCGATTGCAGCAGGTTCCATGCACCGAAGTATACCGTTCGTCGCGCCGACAGTCGGTCATACTGTGACGATGGGCACCACACTGGTCATCTGCATCGGAAACCTGGCACGTGGCGACGATGGAGTCGGGCATGAGGTCGCGCGGCTCATGAGAGAGTCGGAGCCCGTGCCGGACGTGGTCGTTCTGTCCGCCACCGACCTCGACGTAGCCATGGCCGAGGACGTCGCGGCCGTCGATGCGCTCGTGATCGTTGATGCGGTGCGCCGCGGCGAGCCGCCCGTTGACGTGCGAGCTCTCCACGCAGGACCGGCACCGCGCCCCACCGGCCATGGGATCGATCCGGCGTCGCTTCTGGCCATGAGCGTCGCGCTCTGGGGCAGGTGCCCGCGCGCGTTCGCCGTCACGGTGGCGGCCCCCGAGATGGGACACGGCGAGCGGCTCAGCGCGACCGCGACCTCGGCCGCGCTCGAGGCCGTGTCGGTGATTCGCAGAATCGTGGGCCAGGCTCAGACGAGTTGACGCCATTGCGCGAGGGCATCTGACGCACCGGCCGTGCCCCACATGTCCACCACGCGCTGGTCCGCACTGACCTTCTCTGCGAGCCTCACGAAGCCCGTGGCATCGATTCCGATGGTCGACACATCAGCAGCGTTGCTCGCGCTCGCTATGATCATCGTCGCAAGGCCTCTGCCGAAGCTGTCCTCCAGCCTGCCCCTCAGCTGAGCGAGCGCACCGCTTGCCTCCACGCTACGACACCCCCCGCTCTGCGACGAGGGTCCCGTCAGGGTTGTGCACGGACACGACGAGGGGCATACGCCCGATCTCGTGCGTCGCGCAGCTCAGACACGGATCGTGGGCCCTGATGCCGAGTTCCATGCGCAGCACGCTCTCGTCGGTCAACGCGTCTTCCTTGGCGAAGCCCTGTACCGCCTCAAGCACGGCGGCGTCAAGGGATCCGACGTTGTGCGTCGTGGCGACGACCAGGTTGGCCCTCGTGACCCGTCCGACCATGTCGACCTCGTAGTCATGGATGAGGGTGCCTCGTGGTGCCTCGACGGCGGCGACTCCGCGCCCCTCGATCCCGCGGTCGACGCGCACCCTGACCGCGTCGGAGACGATCTCGTCGTCCTCAAGAACCGCGATCATGCGCTCCACGGAGGCCACGAGCTCGATCATGCGGGCGTGATGGAATGCGAGCACCGAATGCACCGGGCGCCCGTACCGCTCACGGAAGCCCGCAAGCAGCTCATCGGCGTGCGTACCGCCCATCGTCTCGGCCATGTTCACCCGAGCAAGCGGGCCCACGCGATAGCCGCCTTTGTCGGGGCCCTCGGCAGTCAGGTACGGCGAGTTGGCGTAGCTGCCATCGAGGGTGCGCTCGGTGAGGTGATCGGCGTAGGCGGCCGCATCGAACTCGGCAAAACCCGATCCATCCGGTGAGACGATGCGAATCGTGCCGTCGTAGATGGCGAACTCATCGCCGCGCATCTGCGCCATGTTGTACCTCGGCGTCGAGGCGTATCCCGGGTTCTCGGACATCAGCCTCGCGGTGGTCTCGACGGCAAGGTCGGCCGCTGAGCGCGCGTCGTCGAACATGCCTTTCGCGGCCGCCAGCAACTCATCGCGCTGTGACCGGTCGATGCCTCGGCTCATCCCGCCGGGTATCGCAGCGACGGGGTGGCTCTTGCGCCCCCCGACGACCTCGACGACGTTTTGCCCGGCGCGCCTCAGGGCGATGGCCCTTCGAGCCAGATCCGGCCTGGCCTCGATCACGCCCAGCAGGTCACGGCTCGCGCCCCCTCCCGTGAGGAAGTCCGGCCCTGCGAGGAAGAAGAAGTGCAGCGCATGGTCCTGCGCGAAGCCCCCGAGGTGCATGAGCTCTCGAAGGAGGAGTGCCGCCCGCGGGATCTCGACGCCGTAGAGCGCGTCCACCGCCTTGACTGCGGCCAGATGATGCGAGACCGGGCAGACGCCGCAGATGCGGCTGGTGATGAGCGGCATCTCCCAGACCATGCGACCTTCGAGCATCTTCTCGAAGCCCCTGAACTCGATGACGTCGAAATGGGCGTCGGCGACACGACCATCGTCGTCCAGGTGCAACGCCACCCGGCCGTGACCTTCGATGCGCTTGATCGCAGGAAGCGTGACCGTCTCAGTCATCGTCGCCTCCTTCGTGGTCAAGGGCACCAGGGAACACCGACACCGGCATCGAGAACCGGTACCCCGTACCTATCAGATCGTCCATGTACATGATTCCTCCGGCCGGAAGGACTGCAGCCAGTGCATCGATGGTCTTGGCGCCCTGCTCGTAGTCGAGCCGGCTCGGGCCCATGCATCCGCGGCACGGCACGTTGGCTGCGGTGCACTTCGCGCCACAGCCCTCTCGTGTCATGGGGCCCATACAGATGAGGCCCTGTTCGAGGAAGCAGCGCTTCGGGTCGATCTCATCGAGCTCCATCAGCGCGAGCACGTCGTCGGACACGAACTCCGAGGAGTGCTCCAGCAGCGCACGCTTCTCGCGATGACACTCGTCACACAGGTTGCGAACTCCGAACGAGAACTCGTTTCCGCTCACCGCCGCGACGAGCGCATCAACGATGAGCCCTGTCTCGGGTGCGCAACCGGGTACGGAGATGTCGATCTCGACGAAGTCGCTCAGTGGCTGAACAAGACGCCTCAGACGCGGAAGGCGCTCGGACTTGGTCACGTGGTCTCCGAAGGCACGTGCCTTCACCTCCGCCACGGGGCTCAGGTTCCTCAGACCGCCGATGCCGCCGAGCACCGCACACGATCCGACAGCCACGAGGGTCGTCGCGGACGCTCGAGCTGCGTGGAGTCGGCGGAGGTCCTCCTCGGTGGTGATGGCACCTTCGACCATCACCACATCGACGTGGGCGGGAATCTCCTCATCGCCACTGAACGGCGAGTGCACGAGATCGGCCGCTTCGAGCAGATCGAGAAGGCCCTCGTGGGCATCGAGGAGCGAGACGTGGCACCCCTCGCAACCGCCCAATGACACCGTGGCCAAAGTGGGCTTGCTCACAGCGGACCTCCTTTCCCGTTGGCGAGTCCGCCGATGGTGGAGTACACCTCTTCAAGTGTGTGGATGAAGTGCTCCCCTTCGAAGGGCGAGATATCGATGATGCGCAGACGCGCGTCGTCGATGTTGCGCGAGCGCAAGACGGTCCGAAGCAGGTTCACCCGCCGGTCCATGTCGAGGTTGCCCACGAGGTTGTGGCAATGCCCCTCGCGACATCGATACACGCAGACGCCTTCAAAGCCGACCTTGAAGGCCTCCAGCACGTAGAGTGCGTCCAGGCGCCCGCCGCACGGGATGCGCAGCGGCAGGAACGATGAAGGATAGCCGACGCCGCGCCCGGCCACGGTGCTCGCCGCGCTGTCGGCCGCAGGGTACCCGCAGCCGCCGCACAGAAAACCGATGACCTTGTCGCCTTCGACCTTCGCACGCGCCAGGTCGCGGACCGCCCCCAGCAGATAGTCGTGCGGCGAGCTGACGATATCGCGAGCACCCACCGGACAACTCACGACGCACTTGCCACAGCCGACACAGCGACGGATGTCCACGTCACTGAAGCCGTCGTCGCTGATGGAGCAGGCGCCGAAGGCACACGTGCGTACGCAGGTGGCGCACCCTCCGCACAGCGCCGTGTCGACCGCTGAGGTGTCACGGTAGTGCACGACGGTGTCGTGCGAAAGCTTGAGGACGAGGGCCATCGCAGCGGCATCGGCGGCTGCGACCTTGTCGACCTGTTGCGCATCACTGCGCCTCAAAGGCATGACCATGATGCCGGGGTCGACCGTCTCGGCCGGGTGCATCGCCGGATCCAGTGAGCGGGCGAACCCGGCATCGTCCACGTCGACGCGGAAGTGCTGCCTCAGTTCGCTGACCCACTCCGTGTGGTCGGGGCGAGCAAGAAGGATCCCGCCCACCCGATAGGTCTCGAGGCCGTCGGCGGACTCGAGGACGATGCGAAAGTCGCCGAGATAGCCGTCCCCGTCCTGCAGACGCGCCGAATCGATGACTCTGGCCTGGGGATGGTCCAAGACGTATGACGTCGTGGCGTGCATTTCGAAGGCCCGTCCCGCCCTCTTGGACCCGTCCTCGCGATCTGCGAGAACAACGCTGTATCCCAGACGCAGGAGACGTTGGGCGGCCACAACCGCCTCAGCGGTGACGCCGAGGATCAGTACCGAGCTGCGTGGCCGGATCATCTCACCCTCGACCGCTTCGGCCATCTCGGCCCGGGTGGCGGCGACGTCGATGATGGCACGCGCCTTCGCGGTAGCGCCGGCGACATCATCGGGATGTGCCAGAGCGCACTGCTCCAAGATGTTGGCCGCCGCCACTCGATTCGCGTTCACGCCTGCTGCGACGATGGCGTCCCGCAGGTGGCTCGCCGAGAGGCTCTTGGCGAAGTGCTCCTCAGAGTGACCCGCGAGAACCACGGCATCCAGCCGGTGCTCTTCGATGTCGCGTGAGATGCCTTCGGCCACGCCGGCATCGAAGAAGTCATCGAGCACGCGCACGACCGATGCACGACCAGCGACTCCCGCAAGTGCGGCCTGAATGTCGAGCGCCGATTCGATTCGCCCGCCGCAGCGGGACAGGAAGACTCCGAGCGCCATGCGCCCTCACCCCTTATTCTCTCTCGCCGATTTCGCTGGCTGGAGCATGCCCTACCGGGGGCGACTCACGGCCTCAACACGCGAATAGCCTCAGTATCGGCTCAGAGGAAGGGTGCCTCAAGCGCCAATCGAGATGGCAATTGGGCGAAAGGGGGCAATCGAACGACAATGCGGCAGATCGCGACGCACCAGGAGCTCAGCGCCGCGTCCGTATCAACCCGCGATGAGCGCTTCGACAGCCTCGGCGATCTTGGTGATCGGGAGGACCTTCTCGGCGGCGCCGATCTCGATGGCCGCTCGCGGCATGCCGAACACGGTGCACGTCTCTTCGTCCTGAGCGATCGTGGCAGCGCCCTTGTTGCGCATGAGCTTGAGCCCCTCGGCTCCATCGGCGCCCATACCCGTCAACAGCACGCCCACCGCCCGGTTGCCGTGGCTCACCGACACCGAATCGAACAGCGTGTCAGCGCTCGGAATATAGAGTTGGCCGTGTCCCGGCGGCTGGAACCTCACGGTGCCGCCATCGAGCGCCATGTTCGACCCCGTCGGGGCGAAGTACGCGATGCCCGGCTCGATCCGCTGGCCTGACTCCGCGGCGACCACACGAATACTGCAGCCTGAATCGAGCCAACCCACCAACCCGGGAACGAACCCGTCCGCGATGTGCTGCGCGACCACGATGGGCGCGGGGAACTCCTGGGGCAGCCTGCCAAGCACCTCGAGCAGAGCGGACGGACCTCCGGTCGATGAACCGATAGCCACCAGCGTGCGCGAGCTTGACCCGACCTGCCGCAGCCGACCCGCTGAAGCCGGTCCGTGTCGCCCGCGAATATGGGTGATCACGCGCACATTGGAGAGCACCCGGACCTTCCTGATGACCTCTCGGCCGATGCGGTCCAGATCCGCCCAATCACGCGGCTCGGGCTTCTTGATCACTTCCAGGGCTCCGAGGTTGAGCGCATCGAACGCGCGGCCCATTCCCTCACCGTGAACGGAGGATGAGACCACCAGAATCGGAGTGGGCGTGAACGCCATGATCTTCTCAGTGGCGCGCAGGCCGTCGAGTTTCGGCATGTGGATGTCCATGGTGACCAAGTCCGGGCGCAGTCGCTCGACCATCTCGACCGCTTCGTGGCCGTCCTTCGCCTGACCGACGACCTCGATGTCGGGTTCGCTGCCCAGAATGGTTGCAAGCATCTCTCGTGCGACGAGTGAATCGTCGGCGATGACGACTCGAATCCTCTTCTTTTCGGGCACGCGCATCCCCTATCAGCGTATGAGGCGTTCGACCGTTTCGAGCAGGGTGTCTTGATTGAAGACCGACTTGGTGATGTAGGCATCGGCGCCTGCCTCGATGCCTTCGGCCTTCTCCTCATCACGCTCGAGCGAGGTGACGATGATGACCGGGATCGACATGAGGGATGGGTCCGACTTGATGGCCTTGGTCAGCTCGAAGCCCGTCATGTTCGGCATCTGAACATCGGTGACCACCGCATCGACCTTGAGCCCCTCGTGCAGCTTCGCGTAGCCCTGTGCACCGTCCACCGCCGTCTCCACCTGGTAGCCGGCTGCCTCGAAGATCGAACGTTCGAGCTCACGGGTCGTGAAGGAGTCCTCGCAGATGAGAACCGAGCGCGGACCCTCACTCTCGTCCCTGTGTGTCGGACCAGCCCGGTGACCCGAACGGGTTCGCGCATTGGTCATCAGGTCAGGAATGTTGAGAATCGGCACAACCTCGCCCGCACCCAGAATCGTCACGCCGGCGACGTTGTCGATCTTCTTGAGGTGGCTCCCCAGCGGCTTGATGACGATCTGCTGCTCGCCGACGAAGCCGTCGACCATGAAGCCCATCCGGTGCCCTGAATAGCTGATGGTGACGATCGGCTGTTTCATGCCTTCAGCGGGCGCGACGGGCACGCCGAGTATCTCTGACAGACGCACGAGCGGAATAGTCCTGCGCTGCCTCCGAATGACCTCGCGGCCTTCGACCTTGATGATCTCGGCCGGATCGACCCTGAGGGTCTCGTCGATGGAGCCCGTAGGCATCGCGAAGACCTTCTCGCCCACTCGGATCATGAGAGCTCTGATGATGGCGAGGGTGAGCGGTATCGTCAGCTTGAACGTGGTGCCCTTGCCGACCTCGGACTCAACGTCGAGCGACCCCTTCAGCTTCTCCACGACGAACTCGCGCACCACATCCATGCCGACTCCGCGCCCGGAGATCTCGGTGATGATCGCCGCAGTCGAGAAGCCCGCTTCGAAGATCAGGTACTTCGCCTCGCGGTCCGACATCGCGCTCGCTTCGGCTTCGGTGAGGTAGCCCTTCCGAACCGCGGACTCCCGTACCTTGTCGGGGTCGATACCGGCGCCGTCATCGGTGATCTCGATGATGATCCGGTCACCCTCTTGGCGAGCCTCCAGCTTGACGTGACCCACGGCCGGTTTGCCCAGCTTCTTTCTGGTCTCAGGATCCTCGACGCCGTGATCCACGCAGTTGCGCATTATGTGCACGAGGGGGTCGTTGATCTCTTCGAGCACCTTCTTATCGAGTTCGGTCTCGCCGCCCTCAATCTGAAAGTCGATCTCCTTCTTGAACTGCTTGGCGAGGTCCCGAACGGCGCGCGGGAACGTCTGGAAGATCGTGTTGGCCGGAAGCATGCGCAGGCGCATGCCCTGTTCCTGTAGATCGGTGACCACAAGCGAGGTCCTGCTGACATCCTCGGAATAGACCTTGACGAACTCCGAGAGCGCCCGCTGGCTATTGGCGAGGCTGCCGTCTAGCAGATTCACGTCCTCCGCCAGCCCGTCGACTGCCCCGCTTTCTCCGAGCGCCGCGAGCATGGACCTGATTCGTGCCCACGCCTGCCAGGACTCGGTGGCACCCGACTGGATGACCCGCATCTCGTTGGCACGCTGTTCGGCCTTGATCTGTCCGATCACGACCTCGCTTATGAGATTCAGTAGCGAGTCCACCTGAGCGGTCTTGATTCGTATGGTCGCCTGCACCTTGGTCTTGAGTTCGTCCGGCGAGAGGTTCTTGCCCGCGGATGAACGGCTCTTAGGCGCCGCGTCCTGAGTGACTCGCTCCGTTTCAACAGCCTCATGGGCATCGTCGTCATCATCGTCCGGCAACTCGTCATCCAGTTCCTGCACCGGTTCAGCGACCTTCTTGCGACTGCGTTTCTTGGGAGCCGGTTCAGCTGCGGCATTCGCTGCCGCTTCTGCCGTTTCGGCTTCAGCAGCCTTCGCGGCATCCGTGCCGCCGTCTGCGAGTGCAGCCAGTTTAGATTTCAGGCCATCAAGGTCGAGGACATCGCCCTCGTTGACGCCCTTGTTGTCGGCAAGGTAGACGATGGCGTCGAGCGCCTCGAAGAAGTAGTCGCTCATCTGCGGCGTGTATTTCATGTCACCGTCGCGGACCTTGACCATGATGTCTTCGAGCCAGTGTGCGACGTCTGATATCTCGATGAGGCCGACCATCCGCGAAGAGCCCTTGATCGTGTGGGCATCGCGCATCATCTGGTCTATGAGCTCGCGGTTCTCAGGGTCACCCTCGAGCGTGATGACGCCCTCGTTGAGGCGCTGGAGTAGTTCCTGCGCCTCTTCTTGGAACTTCCCTATGAACGCGCTGCGGTCGAACTCGACCATGGCGAGCCTTCCTGTCCGCTGACCGACCTTCGAATCCTACGCGCCATCGACGATGGTGAAGGCCGAGCCCACCTGGCTGGACTCTCGGGCCATCGCCGAGAGCGACTCTGCCGAACCCGCCACCTGGCGCGAACCGGCGGCCGTCTGCTGAGCCACGGAGGCGACCTCCCGCATCGCCTTGACGACCTGATCGGTCGCTGACTTCTGCTGCTGGGTAGCCGCGCTGATCTCCTTGGCGGCGACGGTCGTCTGCTCAACCATCTCCAGAATCTGCTCGAGCGATTCGCCGGTCACGTGAGCGAGGTCTACACCCGACTGCACCTGCTTGAGCTCCTGCTCCGTCGACATCACGAGTTCGTTGGCCGCGGCCTGAATCTCGGTCATGATCGTCGATATCTCGCTGGTCGATTCCACGACAGACTCCGCGAGCTTGCGGATCTCGATGGCGACCACGCTGAAGCCTTTGCCGGCTTCTCCCGCGCGGGCTGCCTCGATGGCAGCGTTGAGGGCGAGGATCTTGGTCTGGTCCGCGATCGAGTTGATGATCGTGAGGACCTGTCCGATCTGCTGGCTGCGCTCGCCGAGCGCAAGAATCTTGTTGGCGCTCTGCTGGGTACGCGACTTGATGGTCTCCATCGATGTGAGCGTGTTCATGACCGCCTGCTGACCTGATTCGGCGTTGCTGAGCGATGCCTCGGCCATGTTCACGACATGATCGGCGTTCTCCGCGATCTGTCGATACGTGCTAGCCAGCTCCTCCATGGTCGCCGTGGTCTCACTGATGGATGCGGCTTGTTCAGCGGAACCGGACGCCTGCTGTTCGGTCGCTGAGAGGATGTCGTTGGCCGACTGCTGGAGACGGCGGCTGGACTCCTGGGTCTGGCGAATGAGATACACGATCAGGTCCAGCATCTGGTTGTAACTCGCGGCGAGTGTACCGATCTCGTCGTCGCTCCTCACGGTCACCTTGCGCCCGATCTCGCCCTGGCACGCGACACGAACCGACTCGGACACCTCGGTGAGCGGACCCACGGTTCGCTTGACGAGGAGGTAGTTGATCACGCCGAACACGATCGTCAGCAGAATGGATACACCGAAGATGATGCCGACGCCCGTCTGTACCCTGGTCTCGGCCCTCAGGTCAGTAGCGAACAGCGAGACCATCAGCGCGAACTGGCACAGAAGGAACAGCACCTGCAGCACGACGACGAAGAACGTCACCTTGTAGAGCAGTTGACTGTTGATGCGCTTCCAGATACCCATGTGTCCTCCAGCTTTCGGTCTGCGTGACTAGTGACGTCCGCCCGTGATTACCGGCTCGAGCATTCGTTCGATGTTGATCAAGCCGACCATGTTGTCGCCGACGTGGACCGAGCCCGAGATGAACGCTGCCTGCGCCCTATCGATGATGCTGATCGGTGGCTCGACAGAGTCGTCCGGAATCTCGGCTATATCGCCGATCTCGTCGACCACGATCGCCGTCGCGACCTCTCCGTTGACGATGACGATCGCCGGAGGCTGTTCTACTCCGTCGAGCGAGATGGCACCGATGTGCATGAGCGTCGCGGGGTCGGTGATCGAGAGAATCTCACCGCGCACGTTGACCACTCCGAGGATGTAATCCGGGACACCGGGAACGGTCGTGATGTCGTACTCCTGGAAGATCTCGCGCACGTCCGAAACGCGCACGCAGTACCACTCCTCAGCGATTCGAAAAAGAAGGAGGGCAAGGCGGTGTGCCGCCTCTTCCTCGATCGTCTCCCGTGCGAGAGACTCCGCGCGCCGATTGAGGATCTCCTCGGCGGTCTCGGCGAGAGAGCCCGCCCGGTGTATCTCGGTATTCGCCACCGTCACCACCCCCCTGACAGCGTCGATGCGAGCAAGGGGTCAAGATCGAACAGGTAGATGAGTCCATCACTCATGCGGGCCACGCCGAGCATCTTCGATGAGAGCGAGTGCATCGGGGGAGCCGCCTGAAGACATCCGTCGGGCAACTCGAGCACGTCTTGCACTTCATCGACAACCAGCGCGACAAGCTGACCCTTGATTCGGCAGATGATCATCGGTGTCTCTAGATCGTACTCCTTGGGGCCGAGTCCTACGACCTGTCTCAAGTCCACAGCCGGAATGACGTGACCGCGAAGGTTGACCATGCCCACGACACCCGAACCACCGCTTGGGACCTCAGAGAACGCGACGATCTGCTGGATCTCCTGGACACGATCGATGGGAAGCGCATAGCGCTGGGAGTCCAGATAGAACGTGATCACCCTGTCCACGTACAGACAGGTCGCGTCTTCCTCGGGCGCACCCTCGGGTGCGATGGCAGTCTCGTCGGTCATCTCGTCCTCACTGTGCGAACCTCATGACTCGGTCGAGCTCCTCGGGACTCACGAGCCCGTCGCGCACCTTCGCGAGTCCCGATGCGATCATCGGTCGCATGCCGGCAGCACGCGCGGCTGACTCGATCGCCTCGGCGGACCCCCCACGCGCGATGACCGCGCGCACCGGTTCGGTGAACGGCAGCACCTCGTAGACGATGGTAGCACCCGCGAAACCGGTCTTGCCGCAGTTCGGGCAGCCCGTTCCCCGCTTGGTCACCAAACCGGGTTCGGCCCCCGGGATCTTCGCGGCGAGCGGACTCTTCTCCTCGACCGAGCAGTTCGGGCAGTTGGTGCGCACCACGCGCTGCCCCACACCCAAGGTGAGCGCGCTCGCAAGCGAGACCGGCTCGGTTCCCAGGTCGAGCATCCGCCTCACACCGTGCACGATGTCTCCGCCGGCGAACGTGGTCACGATGAGCTTGCCAAGGCCGGCCGCCTCGATGGCGAGGTGCACGTCCTCAGCGGACTGGACCGAGTCGATCGCCATGACGTCGGTGTCCTGACGGATACCTGCGGCGAAGTAGCTGGCCGCGCCGATCGGCTGACCGGGGCTGACCAGGACCTGCGCCACGGCAGGAATCTCGTAATCGATGGAGCGCTCAACGGAGTAGACGGTCTTTCCGACCTGCGCGGCATGCTGCAAGAGCGCGTAGTAGGACGTCGAACGCCCGCCACCCACCGGTCCGGCGACCAGCAGGATGCCGCGACCACGCTCCACCATCGCATAGAGCGCGCGGCTCTCCGCCTCCGACATCCCGAGTTCAGCAAGATCACGAGGCTGCGGCTTCTGGGCGGTGATCGATACCACCAAGCGCTGACCCGCCACGGTAGGCACAGACGAAAGGGTGAGCACCACCGGCTTGCCGGCGATGTCGGCATGCATACGGCCAAGCGTCGGACGGTTCGCCGCCACGCCGCCGAGCTTCGCAAACGACTTGAACCCGTCGATCAGAGGCTGCTGCATCGACAGTGGCGCGCTGGCGACCTTCTCGAGCCGTCCCTTGACGCGGAACACCAAGAAGAAGTCGGTCTTGTAGGGAAGCAGGTGCACCCGACTGGCCCCACGCTGCACCGCCTGCTCAAGAATGTCGGTGACGAGCACGGCGACCTTGCGCTCATCGGCAACCGCGAGCACGTCAAGGTCGACCGTGGCGGCACCGACCGGAGCGGCCGATTCGACCACCTCTTCGACGGTCTGGGAGGCAGCTGTCTCGTCCGGAGCGTCCGCAGCAGGAACCTCCATGACCACCGGCGTGTCATCGCCGAGTTCGAAGAAGTCAGAGGCCAGGATCTCAAGGTCCTCGGCGGGCAGCTCGATCACCGGCTCGACGAAGACAGGTTCAGCTCCGAGGTACTGCAGAATCGCAGCCTGAACGTCGGAGGCATCGGCGAGCACGGCGTCCATACCGACGCCCAGCTCAGTCCCGATGTCATCGAGGTCGAAGATGTCTTGTGGCTTGCCGATAGCGACGGTGAGGGTCCCCTCGATCTCGAACAGGGGAAGCATCGCTCGCGCACGAGCCACCGACGTAGGCATGAGAGCCAGGGCCTCGTCATCCGGGGCATAGCTTTGCAGGTCCACTCGGGGGAAGCCGAGTTGATCTTCCAGCAGAGATGCGAGCTGGGTTTCGGTCACCAGCCCCTTGGCGAGCATGGACTTGCCGGCTGCGGCATCGCTGCCAGCCTCACGCCGTGCCGCGCTGACTTGGTCAACGGCAAGCATCCCGGCGCCGACGGCTGCCTCAAGCACCCTGCATGCGATGGACGTCGCCTCAGCCACTTCGCGAGCCTTCCGCTACCCTTGGGCCCGCTGGAGCTCCTCGGCGACCGCAGAAAGCAGCCTCTCGGGCTCGATCGGCTTCGTGAGGTACTGGTTGGCACCGGTGCGAATGCCCGTAGCCATCGCCTGTTCCTCTGTCTTGGCAGTCAGCATGATGATCGGGATGCTCTTGTACTTCTGGTCGAACTTGAGCAGTCGGCACACCCGATACCCGTCGAGCTTCGGAAGCATGACGTCGAGCAGGATGAGATCGGGCATCTCAGCGCGAGCGGTCTCAAGCGCCTCCGCACCGTCCGCCGCCGTGATGACCTCGTAGCCGCCCGCGATGAGGATGGCCTTGATCATCTCGAGGATGGTCGGGCTGTCGTCTACCGCGAGTATCCGCGCTGTCGCCATTCGGGTGACTCCCCTCGTATCCTGTGTCCAGCGTATCCGCCCTGCGAACACCCCGCCTCAGCAGGGCACAGGCGTCATCCGCTCCGTCCACACTCTATCAGACTGCGCTCACAACTCCGTGCCAGAAGGTCGGATCTGAACCCGCCCAGAAACGCCGTCCACGACCCCTCGGGTTTCGCATAGAGGGACTTCAGGGTGTTCTCGTACTCTCGGCACGCATCCGCGAGGTTGCCCTGCTGCCGCTGGAGATTCGCGATGGCGAAATGCGCCAAGACGAAATCCGAGTCGATGTAGATGGTCCGCTTGAACTCAGCGATGGCAAGATCGACCTGCCCGCGCTGCTGGTAGATGATTCCTTTGATGTAGCGGGCGCCTGCGGTCAGCGGGTAGGTCTCAAGCACCGTCTCGGCCTGTTCCATGGCCTCGTCAAGCTTGCCGAGATCCGCATACGCGAACGCCGCCATGAGATGAGCCTCCGTGTTCTCCGGATCGGCTTGGATGGCCTGAGTGGCAAGCACCAACGCATCAGCTGCGCTCGCCTGTTCGAGCTTCGCCTTGGCTTCGGCGATGAGCACCTCGGCGACGGATTCCTCGGGCTCGGGTTCCGGCTTGGGCTGGTAGCGCCGGACACGCGCCGGGCGCACACCCGCCGGGTGCGACGCGGGATCCTCGCGACGAACACCGGTGCGCCCCTGACGACGTGCGACCACGTCATCGAAGGACAGAGCCCGCTTGATCTCAGGCTTGCGGTACAAGAAGACGCCACCGATCTCGACGGGCTCGAACCGGTCGGAGATCGAAGTGAGTGTCTCCGAGTGGCCGATGAAGAGGTAGCCGCCCGGATTGAGTGCGTCGAAGAAGTGGTCCACCACGCGACGTGTGGACTCGACCCGGAAGTAGATCGTCACGTTGCGACAGAAGATGATGTCCCAGTTGCTCATGAGCGCGAGGGGGTACGGTTCTTTGATGAGGTTGTGGTAGTGGAAGGAGCATCGGTCTCGCACACGCTTGACGGGGCGCTGGCCGTCCGGGGTGGGCTCGAACCAGCGCTGCAGGACCGACTGGTTCAGGCTCGTCAGCGTACGTGCCGGGTAGACCGCCTTGCGCGCGCGCTCCAACGCTTGAGTCGAGACATCCGTGCCCACGACCTCGAAGTTGTAGCCGAGCCCTTCCAGACACGATTCCAGCAGCGTCATCGACAACGTGTACGGCTCTTCGCCGGTGGAACAACCGGCCGACCACACCCGGAACTGCCGCGAGGAACTGATGGGCCGAGCGTCAAGAATCTCGGGGATCACCGTGTCTCGCAGCGCATCGAACTGCGCGGGGAAACGGAAGAAGCTCGTCTCGTTGATGGTGACGAGGTTCATGAGCTCCTTGAACTCGTCCTCGTCTGCCGACAAGAGGCGGAAGTAGTCCCTGTAGTCGGTGAAGCTGAAGCGGGTCGCGCGCGTCACGAGCGAGATGCGCAACGAGTCCATCTTCGATTCCTCGAGAAAGATCCCTGAGTGCTGGTGGATCCAGTCCCGGAAGAGCTGGAACTCGGATGGCGTGAGGTCCTTGCGAAGCGCTTCCTCGTTCGGCATGGCCGTCAGTCCTCGAGCCGCTCGCCTGCGGGTCCGACCTTCTCGATCAAGCCTCCGGCATACATGCCGTACAGGATCTTCGCCGTGTCGAAGTCGCTGTAGCCCGTCAGTTCCACGAGCTCACGCACGCTGCGGCTGCCATGTAGGTAGCACAGCAGCATCCACTCACGGGGCTTCAGGTGGATCTCACCGGACTTGCCCCCCGGCGTGCCCGACATCGAGAACCGCGTGTCGAGCGAGGGGATCTTCTCGCAGATGCGGTTCCACAGCTCGAGGCGCTTGGCCGCATCCGTCAGGGCGCCGTCGACGGGTACGGTGATGCCGAGGTCTGCGGCGGCGACGGTCTCGTCAGGCTCAAACCGCAGTTCGCCGTCCTCCCATCGCATGAGGTCGAACAGCGCATCGGACACGGTGTCACGAACGAAGCTCTCGAGAACCTCCGCCTCAAGATACCCTTCGTCCACGAGGATCTGACCGAGCTTGCGCTCCGCCTTGTCTCGCTTCTGGATCTTCATGAGCCCCTGGGCCTGACGGAGCTGTTTCTCAGAGACGACGCCCGCCCGGACGAGACGCTTGCCCACCGCCTCCGACGAGCCGGTGGAGTTGGCGTGGTAGACCTGGCCATCTCGGAAGCACACGATCCCGTGCGCGGACGAGCGATCGATATGCAGAGTGCCCGTCTTCGACCCGGTCTGGAGCAACCGGAACATGTCGGAGAGTGAGAAGTCCTTGAGATTGCCCTCTAGCGCCACTAACCGACCCTCCGTTGAAAAGGGGCTGACCTGAAATGCGGGCGCGCGCAATCCCCCGAGCGGTCCACCGCGCGCACGCCCATCCTAGCACGCAGGCCCTGCACGTCGCCAAGACGAACCCGCCGCTCAAAGGCATCGCTGAGGGCACCGACGGGTATCATCGTCCTCAAGCGACGGAAGGCGGTGATCGTGCGCAACGGCTCGTCATGGCGCAATGTGCTCGCGCTCCTCGGCCTGGCTTTCGGCCTGACCGTAGGGGTCCTGCTCGCCGAGCGCCGGGCTCGTGTGCGACGGTCGACGACGCAACGCACCATTCCGCCGATCGACGAGCCCTTGGCGGCGGCCGACCCATCGGATACACCGCTGCAGCCTCGACGTGACGATTCTGCCCCAGCCACTCCCCCGATCGAGTCCATCGACCGCGTCCACAGCGAACGGGATTCGCTTCCGGATGTGCTCGTCGACCCATCGATCGTCGTGCGTAAAGCGGCACGTGAGATCGTCCTTCGCTCTGATGGCGCTCCCGTTGCCCGCTACGCCATCATCTCGCTGGGCCGTGAGCCCCTCGGAGCGAAGTGTGCCCGGTCCGACGGGCGAACGCCTGAGGGCGAGTACCACGTGTGCGCCAAGGGCCACCGCGACGGCGGCGAGTACCTGAAGATCTCCTACCCAGGCGAATCCGATGCTGATGCAGCACTCGAGCGCGGGGCGATCTCGCGGCGCGATCACCGCGCGATCATCACGGCGAGCCGGGCGATGACACCGCCACCCGAGAAGACGGCGCTCGGCGGAGGGCTTGTCATCGGCACCGAGGAGGGCGGCTGGCCCGAGGGAAGCGTAATCGTTTCGGCGGCTGACATCGGTGCTCTTGAGGCCGCACTGCCCCTCGGCGCCACGATACTCTTGGAGCCCTGACCGACGCGAAGCGTCAGGAACCCGCTTTGCCGGTCACCTCAGATATCTCGAAACACAGTGCCGTGAACCCGGCGGTCCGTGCCGGTTCATCGAGGCTCCGGCTCACCCAGTAGGTCTCGGGATCGTCCTCGAGGTGCTCCACGAGAACGCGGATCGCATGACGCTTCTCATCAGCATCGGTGACCACCCGCATCGTACCCCGCATCACGACCGACTCGTAGGGGTGGGCGCACTCGCCCTGGAGGTACTCCCCGGCGACCACGACCGTCACGCACGCGCGGGCGTCGATGGCGATCGCGTCGAGCTTCTCGCCCTCGTGGGCCACGTGAAAGTACAGTCGGCCCCGTTCGGCGTCGTACCCATGGCTCAGGGTCACGACGTAGGGTCCGTCGGGAGCGATAAGCGCGCAGTTGGCGAAGCGGCCGGCACGGATGATCGCGTCGAGTCGAGCAGGGTCGGTGATCGCCCTGTCGTCTCGCCTCATCGTGGCACCGGCCCTTCGGCTGCCAGAGTTCGTACCATGCGCTGGACCTCCGTGACCCTCGTCAGCTGTTCGCTCGTCATGAGGCCCCCATCGTCGCACAACACGAACGCACCCTCGAGCGCGACCTCGGCGCAGAGACGCGCGAGCTCCTCGACTGACGTCTCGGCAGCAGCCGCGGGGATCCCACCGGCGGGAATCAGTCCGCAGGTGCGCACCCCCCTGAGCACCGCGCGAAGCGACCCGCTCGGCACCGCTCCCACGTGCAGGGCCACGAACCCGCAGCGGACCAGTTGCGGGCAGACCGTGCGCAGATCACCGTCCGAATGAAAGATGGCGCGCCCACCGCCGCCCGTCACCGCCCCGGCCAGGCGCCGATAATGCGGCATGAGCACCGATACCGCGGCGGGGTCCACGAGCCAACCGACGTCAGACGCGAGGTCATCGGCGATCACGTGGACCCGCAGGCCGCCCCGCAGGCCAACCGCGACACGGGCAAGGGCGGTGCGCGTGGCCTCCTCGATCTCGGTCTGCAGCGACGCGAACCCGCTCGCAGACGCCCTGATCACTCGATCCCAGCCGAGTTCCGCCGCGACGCTACCCAGCGGCCCGCCGACAACCCACACGGGCTCGATGGCGTGCTGGCGCAGGGCGCGCGCTTCCTGCAGCGCGTGATCGGCGCCGGCATCCACGAAGACGAACTGCGCACCCGCGCCAACCGCGAAGGCAGCAAGGCCGCCGGGTCCGCCGCCTTCCGGCAGCACGGCGCGAACCTCATCGGAAAGCCAGGTGACGCCCACGGCCGTGATGGGTGGGCCCCCGGACAGCGCCCGCCACAGCACGGAATCGCTCATCGGATACGCCTCTCTTCGTCGTAGGCGTTCCACACCCGTTGCGCCTGGGCTCGCCAGTACTCCTCGCGGTCGGTGATCTGCTGGTTCTCCATCGCCTCGGCGAACCGGTAGAAGCCCTCCCCCGGCCGACCGGTGTCGGCACGAACCACGAGAGCTGCGACCATGACGCCGCGCTCACGCAGTGCAGCCTCGTCCACCTCGGCGAGCAGCGCCATCAGCGCCGAGGACCGAGCCGAGAAACGGCCCCCGAAGGCGACCCGGGCGGCCTGGCCATAGGTGACGGTCTGTCGACGTACAGCAGCCGCGTCAAGCAGGTCGACCAGCGCTCCTGCGGCCGCAGACCACTCGTCGAAGGAGAGCCCGAAACGGCGCTCGCCGAAAGTAGGATGCACGTTCATGGCGGCGATTCTAACCCACGCGGTGCGGTGCGCTCATCGCCCCATGCGCGCGACCAGGACGGCTAGGTCCGCCTCGGGCTCGCCGAACTCGTATCCCTGCCCGAGTTCGAACCCCGCGTCACGCGCCTCGCCCAACAACCGCGCGGTCTCGACATAGGTTGCGACGACGGTCTTTCCCTGTGACTCGATGAGTTCGCGCAGTGCCAGCACGAACGCCTGATGTCCCCGCTCGCCCGAGAGTGCGCGGGTGGCCGCGCGAGACAACTTGACCTGCTCGATGTAGGGCTCACGAAGGAGGGCAAACACCCCGGTCCCCGTTCCGAAGTCGTCCAGAACGAACCGACATCCCAGCGGAGCCAGCGTCTGCATCCAGAGCCGTCCGGCGGCGAGGTGAGACAGCAGGTTCACCTCGGCGATCTCGATGATCAGCCGTCCTGCGGCAGAACGGGAGGCATCGATCGCATCGGCGATCTCGCTCAGCAGCTCCCGGTCTTCCAGCTCGCTGCCCGATACGTTGATCGAGATGCTTGCAGTCGGAACGGCCGCGAGCTGTGCCAGCGCCAAGTCGAAGACCTGGCGCGCCAAGCGTGGCAGCAGCCCCTGTCGCTCAACGACGGCCAGAAACTCGCCGGGCACGTGTTTACGCCGTCCCGTGCCCTCCATGCGCACGAGCGACTCGTAGTAGGCCACCGATTTGTCAGCCAGACAGACCACCGGCTGGTACACGAGACTGAACCCCTCGGAGGCGAACGCGCTGCGCACCAACGAGGCCATGCGCTCTGACTCTCCCGGTCCACCGACCTCGGGAGCCCACACCACGACGCGATTCCTGCCCGCTGACTTTGCCGCATACAGCGCCAGGTCCGCGCGCTCGATGACACTGCGCGCGTCGCCCGAGGCGTCGATAGCCGCCAGTCCACACGAGAATCCCAGGCCGAGTTCGCTTCCCCCCGTGACGAGCCCGTCAACTGCCGCGGCGGCTCGGATTCGGTCGGCGATGACGAAAGCCTCGTCTGCGGTTAAATCCTCAAGTAGGACTGCGAACTCGTCTCCGCCGATGCGCGCAGGCAGGTCCATCGCACGGACGTGCCGGCGAATGAGCAGCGCCGCGTTGACGAGCGCCTGATCGCCCGCAAGGTGACCCCGCGAATCGTTGAGCGTCTTGAGATTGTCGATGTCGAACACGAGCAGGTGTGCCATCGCTCCGCGCTGAGCCCTGCTGACGGCTCGCCCGAGGCCCTCATCGAAGGTCCTTCGGTTTGCCAGACCCGTAAGGGCATCATGACCCGCCATGAACGCGAGTCGCTCCTCGTTACGCCGGCGCTCGGTGATGTCCCAGATGATGACCAAGGCCCCGTCGACACCCTTGCGGACGGGGGCGACCGCGATGACGAGCTGGCAGATCGCGCCCGTCGCAGTGAGTCCTGAGACCTCGATCTCCTCAGAGAATCCTCGCGAGAATACGGCAGACAGCTCTCCGCGCACCCGCTCCCTCCCCGGGCTGACGAATGCGTCGAGCCAGCCCCACGGCTCAGAAGGCGGCACGCCCAACAGGCTCGACCATGCCGGGTTGTATGCGGTCAGGAGCCCGGAGGCAGACACGTGCGCCACCGGTACCCCCGCGCCCTCGAAGAACGCGGTAGCCGCATCCAGTCCTTCAGGACGCGTGTCATCAGGTGATCTCAACGGCTGTCCTCCTTCGCGGAGCGCACGAAAACCCTCCCGCGAGCACCGGGCTCATCGGGCCTACTGGGTTGTCTATTCCCCGCGGAAGCAAACACGGCCCGCCGCACGAAGCGACGGGCCGTCAAAACCGGATCCGCATGAAGCGAACCCGAACCGGTGGTGGTGGAGGTGATGGGAGTCGAACCCATGTCCACAATAGCCCTCCGGGAGGCATCTCCAGGCTCAGTCACCGCTTGGTTTCTCGGCTCAGGCGACACGCGGTGACCCACGTGCCCGCGCCCAGTCGGTTCAGTCTTTCGCGAGCGTCATACCGACTACGTACGTCGCGGCAGTCTCCTGAATGGCGCCGTCGCGGTATCGGAGACGCATACCGGTTGGCGTCGCTGCTCTATTTAGGCAGCGAGGGCGTAATTATTGTCGACGCTTGAGCGTCTTTACCCCTGTTTAACGAGGCGAGGAGACCTCGGCCTGCTTCCTCCGTCAGAACTATCATGTCGAAACCAGTCACCCCCGGATAAGGGTGGCACTCGACGTTGTCAATGTGCCTAGCGTGCACGGCAGAGTATACCCGCCTCAACTGACATGGGGGGAAACGCCGTGCGAACCGTTGGGAATCGGCGCCCTCGCCGACCGGGTTCACTCCGCCTTCGTGCGATCCCTGAGCGCCCGCTCCACATCACGCTGCTGATCGCGTTTGGCGATGGTGTCGCGTTTGTCGTAGTTCTTCTTGCCGCGAGCAAGCCCCATCTCCACCTTCACCTTGTTCTGAGGCGAGAAATACAGGCTCAGCGGTACGAGCGTGTATCCGCGCTCCTTCGTCTTGCCGATGAGGTAGCGGATCTCCTTCTTGTGCAGCAGGAGCTTGCGGTGGCGGTCGGGGTCTGCGTTCGCCCGGTTTCCGTGGCTGTAGGGCGAGATGTGAACGCCGTGAAGCCACACCTCACCACTGCGAACCGTCGCGAACGAGTCGCGCAGTGCCGCACGGTTCTCGCGCAACGACTTGACCTCAGTCCCGGTCAGAACGATTCCGCACTCGAAGGTCTCGTCGATGAAGTAGTCGTGGCGAGCCTTCTTGTTGGTGGCTATGGCACGGTTCTGCGGCTCGCTCATGCGACCGTGGCCTTCGCGACTTTCCGTATACGCAGCCACATGACCGATCCGGCGATGACGAATATCCACATCAGCGCGTGCTTGATCATCAGCGCCGTGAACAGGTACTTGTTCGACGGGTCGGCCATGTTCCACTCGACGTCGCCGAAGAAGATGGTGCGCGGGATTCCGCCCACCACGATCCAGACGATGGACCACTTGGCTATAGATGAGAGGGTGGCGTAGGCCCCGGGGAACCAGGCGGCCGCGTCTCCCCCGTCACGCTCGACGCGTCTGCCGAGCAGCCAGACGATGAGGGCGCTTGAGAACAACATCGCCGTGGCAACGTCGTGGAAGTAGTTGTTCATGATGATGAGGACCTTGGCGAACGCGGTTATCTCCACAGAGGCGCTCCCGGACGGACGAAGGTGATCTTCAAGGCGGCTGAATGCTCCTAGCGAGGTGTGAAGTCAGTCCCGGGCGCCAGATCGAGCACGAACCGCGCCAGAAGCTTCACGGCCGAGTCGAGGTCTTTGAGGGAGAGCACCTCGGTGGGCGTGTGCATGTAGCGCAGCGGAATAGACACGAGAGCTGCCGCCTTACCACCACGGGACAGCTGGATCGCGTTGGCGTCGGTACCCGTACCGCGGGGCTCGGCTCCGATCTGGTAGGGCACCTTCGCCTTGTCCGCCGCGGCAAGGAGCAGGTCGAACACTGCGGGGTTGATATTGGGCCCCCGAGCGATGATCGGACCCTTGCCGCAGTCCGCCTCGCCATGCTTACGCTTATCGATGTCGGGGTAGTCGGTGGCATGACCCACCTCGACGGCGATGCCGACCTGAGGATCGACTCCCCAGGCGCTCGTGATGCCGCCGCGCAGGCCGATCTCCTCTTGGACTGTGGCCGCCGCGACGAGGTCGCCCGCCGCGCCACCCGCCTTCTTGACCTCCTCGAGCACGCGCGCCGCTATCCAAGCGCCCATCTTGTCGTCGAACGCACGCGATACGGCGAGGTCATCACCGAAGGCCTCGAATCCGACGCCGAAGGTGATGCAGTCGCCCACCCGGACGCGCTCTTTGACCTTGTCGGCGGGCAGGCCCAAGTCGATGAAGAGCTTCTCGATCTTCGTGACGTTCTTGCGCTCGTCGTCCTCGATAAGATGAATGGGCTTGCGACCCATGATCCCGAGCAGCGGCCCCTCGCTCGTGTGCACGTGGACGCGCATGCCCGGCAGAATCGCTGCATCGACGCCGCCTATCGCCGCAAAGGCGATGAAGCCCTCGGACGTGATGTAGTTGACCATGAGGCCGATCTCGTCGATGTGACCGGCGAGCATGACGCTCACGCCATTGCGCTTCGTGCCCTTGAGCGTGGCGTGGACCGATCCCATGACGTTGGTCTCAACGGTGTCGGCGACACGAGAGAGCCGCTTGCGGAACACCGCGGCCGCAGGCTGCTCGAAACCGGACGGCGATGGCGCTTCGACGAGTTCCTGAAGGAACGCGAGGTCTCTCTTCTGCATGGATGGGCCTTTCTATCGTTTCGGGACGCCCGTAGTGTAGCGCGTCAGCCGACCGACTACGGCGCCAGCAGCTCGCCGAGTACCCCGCCGATATCGGCTCCTGACCCCGAGATACCGCCGACTCCGCTGCGCATGATCGCGCGCCGCATGCGCGGTTCCCGCAGCGCATGCGCCTTGGCCACCTTCGCAAGCACCTCGAAGGCGACGGGACGCACCGCACGCCGGTACTGCTCAGCCCCAGCCGCCCCGACACCCGCGACCCTCAGCGCCTCGGCCGCCGCAGCGCCGGTCCGTAGCGCATAGCTGATGCCCTCGGCTGAACTGGGGCTCACGAAGCCGCCGGCCTCACCGACGAGAAGCACGAGGTCGTCGCCCGCGAGGATATGCCCGGGCCGTGAGGGCCGAAGGATCGTCGCGGCACCGCGGTCCAGCTCCGCACCGGAGACCAGCCGAGCTTCGCGCACACCGACGATGAATCGCTCGTAGGACTCAAGCGCGGGCCGGCCTGCCGGAACCGCGATGCCAGCGAGCACGCGGTCGCCCTTCGGCACCGTCCAGCCGTAATGGTCCGTGAGTCTCTGGTCGAAGATCGCGCCGAAGTGCGGCTCCTCGCCCCACGCCGGGAACTCCCCCTGCAAGGCGACGTAGCGCGGTGCCTCCCGGCCCGGGAACGCTGCGCGCCGCACGGTTGATGCGGCTCCATCGGCACCCACGACCAAGCGAGCGCGAACGCTGGCGCGGCCGCCCCCCGGCGTGCCGAACGACACGACCGAGGTAGCGCCCTCGCGCTCAAGTCCGGTGAAACGCCAGCCGTACGCCCGCTCTACCTCGGCCGGCACCAGCCCTTGCAGCCAACGGTCGAAACCCGCGCGGTCCACGTTGAGGTAATGCCGCTGGTAGAGTCCGCTATCCCCGCTGACCAAGTCCAACGCATTCACGGCGAACAGCTGCGGGCCGACGGTGACGTGAGCTGGCAGGCCCAGACCCTGGGCCGCCAGTGCGCGCTGCGCGGATGGGGCCAGAAGCCCTCCGCAGACTCGATGAGGGGCAGCGGCCTCCGCCGACCGCTGATCCACCAGCAGCACCCGTCCAGCATCCCCGGCCAGTCTTGCGAGCGTGGATCCGGCCGGGCCTGCGCCGACGATGACGAGATCGTACATGCGGGCTCCCTTCGCGATGGGCACACCCACATCATCGCCACAGACTGCGGTCAGCCCCACTACGCGTTGCCAAGAGCGGGCTCAGACGTCACCGTCGCGTTGCGCGCAAGGCCTCACGCCATCTCGAAGTCCAGCCGCGACTCTGACACGCTCGCATCGACAAGCCGCACCCTCACGGGCTGCCCGAGCCGGTAGACACGGCCCCGGTCCTCGCCGTAGAGAAGGAACTTCGTGGCATCGAGGCGGTAGTGGTCGTCCCTCATGCGGTCCACGTGCACGAGCCCCTCGGCGGTGTTCTCGAGCTGCACGAAGAGCCCGAAGGTGGTCACCCCGGTGATGAAGGCGTCGAACACCTCGCCCACATGCTCGGCCATGAGTTCGGTGAGCTTGAACTTCACGGAATCGTCCTCGGCCATCTCCGCCTCGCGCTCCATGAACGACGAGTGCTCCGTCAGCCACGTCAGCTCGGGCACCATGAGCGCCGTGTTGCGGTCGGTCTCAAGCGTCCCCGTCAGTTGGGCGCGCAGCAGACGGTGCACGATGAGGTCGGGGTAGCGGCGGATCGGGCTCGTGAAGTGCGTGTAGGCCTCGCTCGCCAGACCAAAGTGGGAGCCGAGGTAGTCGACGTAGCGCGCACGCTCCAGGGCACGCAGGAGCAGCGAGTTGATGAGTCGCTTCTCGGGGCGGTTGTGCGCGAACTTGATGATGCGCTGGAACGTGGCTGGCGAAGCGCCATGCGTGTCCTTGACGGGATAGTCGAACTCTTTGAGGATCTGCGCCAGGTGGCCGAGCGCATCAGGATCCGGGTCCTCGTGGATGCGGTAGACCATCGGCACTTTCGCCCGGCTCATGTGCCCGGCGACGACCTCATTGGCGAGGATCATCGCCTCCTCGATCATGTTCGTGGCCTGCGTGCGCTCGCGGACGACCACCTCGAGCGGCGTTCCGTCCTCGGCCAGGCGCAGCTTCGCTTCGACGGTCTCGAAGTCGAGCCCGCCCCGCGCCACCCGCCCCTCGCCGATCCGCTGCGCCACGCGCGCGAAGTCGCGCACAGCAGCCTCGCTCTGAGGGTCCGGGAACGCCTCCTCGCCGTCGAGCATGCGCTGGACCTGGGCGTAGTTGAAGCGTCGGTCGGAACGCATCGCGCTCGGGTACAGCTCGTAGCGCTCCACATGGGCGTGGGCGTCGAGGTAGATGTCCACGGTGAAGGAGAGTCTGTCTTCGCCGGGATTGAGCGAGCAGATCTCGTTGCTGAGCTTCTCCGGGAGCATCGGCAGCACACGGTCGACGAGGTAGACGCTGGTGGCACGCTGACGAGCCTCGGAGTCGATAGGTGAGTCCCACGGCACGTAGTGGCTCACATCGGCGATGTGCACGCCGAGGCGCACGAGGCCGTCGACGTGCTCGATAGTGATCGCGTCGTCGAAGTCCCGAGCGTCGACCGGGTCGATGGTGAAGGTGAACCGGTCACGGATGTCGCGGCGCTCGGGTTCGGCCGCAAGCGCGCGGTCGACGTCGAGCGCGATCTGGGCCGCCTGCGCGCTCGCCTCCTCGGGGAACTCGGTGTGAAGCCCGTGCTCCCGGATGATGATCTCGATGCGCATGCCGGGATCGTCTTCGCGCCCGACGATCTCGTCGATGACGCCCTGCGCGGCCTGGGTGCGTGACGGGTACCCAACGAGACGTGCGACTACGATGTCTCCGGGGGTCGCGTCACCTATCGCGTTGTTCGCGATGAAGACGTCGGTGCGTATGCGGCGGTCGGAGGGCACGACGATGCCGATGGCCCCGTGCCGCTCGAATCGGCCCACGACCTGAGTCGTCGCACGCTCCAACACGCGCACGACGGTACCGCTGCGACCTTCACGACCGCGCTGGGATGAGGGGCGCAGCGAGACCATATCGCCGTGCATGGCCCCGTTCGTATCGCGGGCACCGACGTAGTAGTCGCCGTGCTCAGCGGCGACAAAACCATAGCCGCGCCGCGTGATCGAGATGCGTCCCACGATGAAGCCGGAGCGCCTGTTCTTCGCACTCTTGTTCGGCTTGGCCATCCGGCTCCTCCCGTCCTTTCGTCGCACCGAGTCTACCGCACGCCAGATGGCATGAGCATCGCTTCGCAACGGTGCTAGAATCTCGTCCAAGCGAAACGACCTCACGGAGTTGCCATGGAACAGCGTCGCCCACTTGCCCCCTGCCTCGTTGGACGAGGATCGTTGTCGAGCTTCCGCGATATGCTGCGGGCGCTTGAGACGATCGAGACCCTCGAGTACCGCTATCTTGTCGATGGCTCCGTCATCGACGAGGGCCGCGCAGCGCTTGTGAAGCTCATGGCGGACCCGGACTCCTCGACGATCGTGGTCAACGGGTGTCTCTTCCTCAACGTCGCCTCCTTCCGCTACCTGGACTTCGAGGCCGCGGGTGAGGACCGCTGGCGGTTCATGCTCCGCGGGGACGAGACCCTCCTCGAGCTCGTGTCGCTACCGGAAGAGGACGGCAACGGGGAAGACGTGGAGAGTCGTCGCCCTCATCTGCTCATGACCGAGGAGATGCAGGACTTCGAGAGCCTGATACTGCTTGACGACGAGGACGACGAGGACTGATCGTCAGCCCCCGCTACTTCGCGAGCTTCTTCGCCTCGACCAGCGCACGCTTGAGCTGAGCGTCCTTCTCTGGATCCATCTCATCCTCGATGTCCATCTTGACGACGACATCCGGGGTGAGTCCCTTTTTGTTGATGACACGGCTCTTCGGCGTCAGGTAGTGGGCTGTGGTGAACTTCATCGCCCCGCCGGTGGACAGACGCTTGATCGTCTGCACGCTGCCCTTGCCGAAGCTCTGCTCGCCAACGAGGATCGCGCGATCGTAGTCCTGCAGTGCGCCGCCGACGATCTCGCTCGCCGAAGCCGAGTTGCCGTTGACAAGCACGACGAGCGGGGCGTCCGTGATGGTCTTGCCGACGGCCCGATACTCGGTCTCGGGCTTGCCGCGCTCGTCAACTCGCACGATGACCCCGTCATCGATGAACAGCGAGCTTACGTTCACAGCCTGCTGCAGCGCGCCACCAGGGTTGTTTCGCAGGTCGAGCACGAACGACTTCGCGCCCTTCTTGGTCAACTCGCGAATCGCCTCGGAGATCTCGCCCGTGGCGTTGTCGTTGAACTGTGCGAGTCTGATGTATCCGACGTCGCCCTTGAGCTCGCTCTTGGTGTTGGGGAACGTGATCACGTCGCGAGTGAGCTCGACCGAGAACTCCTTGCCCGGCGTCCCCTTCTTGCCGGGACGGAGCATGGTGAGCTTCACCGGCGTGCCCTCTTCGCCGCGAACGCGCTTCACGACCTCATCGCTCGTCCACCTGTCGCGACGGACGTCGTCGATGACCACGAACCGGTCGCCTGACTTCAGGCCCCCGCCCTCGGCCGGAGTACCCTCAAAGACCTCGACGACGTAGGTCGTCCCGTCCTGCTCGCCAAGCGTGACACCGATGCCGCCGAACTCACCGGACATCTCCTGGTTGAAGTACTCGAAGTGCTTCGGGTCGAAGTACGCGCCGTACTGGTCGCCACCGCTCTCCAGCAGGCCCTGGAGGGCACCCGCGGTCGCCGATGTCTCTGAAGGCGGCTCGAGCGCCTCGGCCTTCAGGATGTCGAAGGCCTCGTTGACGTCATCGGTCAGCGCCGTGTCCTCCTCGGCCCCGACGGCCGGCATGAGCATCGCGCTGGGTGAGAATCGTGCAAACGCGTAGCCGCCGACGAATCCGCCTGAAGCAAGAATGACGACAAGACTGACCGCGACAAGGACCTTCAGCAGAGTATTCATGCGTGCTTGATGCCTTCTTCCGAGTGTGTCGGGCGCGCTAGACCTTCAGATACCTCGACATAGCGAGCCACGAGCCAGCAGCGCCGATGACGACCCCGCCTATGATCAACCACAGTGCGATCTGCGCCGTCGCGGCCCCCGAAAGAGACACGGCGAGGAAGGGCAGTGCCTCACCCAGCCTCGGGATGATCAGGGCCTGCAGACCGACCACCGTCAGAATAGCGAGGGTCGCGCCAATCAGCGCCTGCATCACGCCTTCGAGGAGAAACGGCGTGCGGATGAACCAGTTGCTCGCGCCCACGAGTCGCATGATGCCGATCTCCTTGCGGCGCGCGTAGATAGCCAGACGGATGGTGTTGTTGATGAAGATCAGGCTCACGACCGACAGCATCACGACGAACACGACCTCGATGATGCGAATGATGCGCGTGAAGGCGAAGAGCTTCTGCACGATCTGCTGACCGTACTTGAGCGACTTCTCAGGCTCGTCCGGGCGATCGGCCACCTTCGCAAACAGCGCGGCCTTCTTGATGTTGGCCACCGCCGCCTCGACCGTGCGGGGGTCCTTCAGAGTGACATCCAGTGACGCAGGAAGCGGGTTGCCCTCCAGTTGGTCGATGATCTCGGGCGACTGCTTCATGTCCTCTTTGAACTTCTTGAGCGCCTCGTCCTTGCTTGTGTAGTCCACGCCATCCACCAGCGCGTCAGCAAGAAGCACCTTCTGGAGCGCGTTGACGTCTTCGGTCGCTGCACCATCCTTCAGGAATACCTGGATGGTGACCTTGTCCTCGACGTCCTCCACCACGCTGTTAACGACGAATCCCGTGGCGATGAAGATGCCCACGAGAAGCAACGACAGGTAGATGGTGATGACGGCACCCAAAGACATGACCCAGTTGCGTCGGAAGTTCTGAAGAGACTCCCGAACGAAGTAACCGACACTAATCGACATACCCGTACACCCCTCGGTCCTGGTCGCGGATGATGCGGCCGCCCTCGAGGGCGATGACGCGCCTGCGCATGTTGTCGACCATCTCGCGGTCGTGCGTGGCAACGAGCACGGTCGTACCGGTCTTGTTGATGCGCTCGAGCAGTTTCATGATTCCAAGCGACGTCTGCGGGTCGAGGTTTCCGGTGGGCTCGTCACACAGCAGCAGCGGAGGGCGGTTGACGAACGCCCGCGCGATGCTCACGCGCTGCTGCTCGCCGCCTGACAGCTCATCGGGATAGCTGTCGACCTTGTCCTCCAGGCCCACAAGCCGCAGGACTTCGGGGACCTGGGTACGAATGACATGCTTGCTCTTGCCGATGACCTCCAGAGCGAACGCCACATTCTCAAACGACGTCTTGTTGGGCAGCAGCTTGAAGTCCTGGAAGACGCAACCGATGTTGCGGCGAAGGTACGGGACCTTCCAGCTCTTGAGCTTGACGAGGTCCTGGCCCGCAACGACGATCTGGCCGCGAGTCGGCAGCAGCTCGCGCAGCAACAGACGGATGAAGGTCGACTTACCTGAGCCCGAGTGCCCGACGATGAAGACGAACTCGCCTGACTTGATGTCGCAGTCGACATCGACGAGAGCGGGCTTCTCGGCCACGTAGGCCTTCGACACGCTCCTCAGGCTGATCATCGAGGGGCCGGTTCGCGTGGATGCTGCGACCTCAGGCACTGCCTGCGCAACACTCGACACGTCTGCGATATCACTCAAGGGATGCTCCAATTCGCGGCGACGATTCCCAACGGGATTCTACCAAAGCCGTGCCCTGCGACACCGATTCGGCCGATGGAGAGCCTGTGGATTCGGTCTGCGCGTACCTCACCCGACGAGCTCTGCGGCAGCTTCGGCTATGTGGTCGGCGGTCAGGCCGAAGTGCTCCATCAGCTCAGCGGGCTCGCCGCTCGTGCCGAACACGTCCGCTACCCCGATCCTGCGCGTAGGCACCGGGCACACCTCTGAGAGCACCTCGGAGACCGCCGACCCCATCCCGCCGAGCACACTGTGCTCCTCGCAGGTCACGATTCGGCCGGTCTTGGCGACGCTTGCGGCGAGGGTGTCGACATCGAGCGGCTTGACAGTAGCCACGTCGATCACCTCGGCCGATACACCCGCGGCCGCCAGGGTGTCGGCCGCCTTGAGCGCCTCTGCCACCATGATGCCGCACGCCGCGAGCGTGACATCGGCACCCTCACGCAACACGTACGCGCGACCGATCTCGAACTCGAAGCCCTCGCTATAGACATCGGCGAAACTCGTGCGCCCCAAACGGATGTAGAACGGCCCGGGCGTGGACGCTGCGGCGCGCAACGCCGCCTTGGCTGCCGTGAAGTCGGCCGGAACAAGAACCCGCATACCGGGCAGAACACGCATGAGAGCGATGTCCTCGATCATCTGGTGGCTTCCGCCATCCGGCCCGACGGTGATGCCGGAGTGAGTCGGTGCGAGCTTCACATCCAGACTCGAGTAACACACGGTGTTACGAACCTGATCGTAGGCCCGCCCGGTGGCGAACACGGCGAACGAACCCGTGAAGGCGATCTTGCCCGATACCGCCAGGCCCGCGGCAACATCGATCATGTTCTGTTCCGCGATGCCCACGTTGAAGAACCGCTCGGGGAACGCGTCGGCAAGCTTGGCGGTGGTGGTCGACTTGGAGAGGTCCGCTTCGACGGCTACGACGTCAAGACCCTCGGTCGCGAGCTCGACAAGTGTCTCACCGAACGCTTCGCGGGTGGCTTTGGGGCTCATCTACTGCTCACCTTCCGTCGGCGTGAGTTCGGCAAGCGCACGCTCGAGTTCGTCGGCGGAGGGGGCCTTCCCGTGCCATCCGGCCTGGCCTTCCATGAACGAGACGCCTCTCCCCTTCACGGTGCGTGCCACAACGACCACGGGATGCTGTTCGTGCTTCGCGGCGACAAGCGCCTCGCGCAGCGCGCTCACATCGTGCCCGTCGACCTCGATGGCATCCCAGCCGAACGCGACGAACTTCTGCGCGATGTGGCCAAGACACATGACCTCGTTGCAGGCGCCGTCGATCTGAAGGCCGTTGTCATCGACGATGGCGACGAGATTGCTCAGGCCGTGGTGAGCCGCGAACATCGCCGCCTCCCACACCTGCCCCTCCTGCAGTTCGCCATCACCAAGCAGGCAAAACACCGTGCGGTCGTCTCCGCCCGAGCCCCTGAGACCCGCGGCGAGCCCCGCGGCGATGGACAGTCCCTGACCAAGCGAGCCCGTCGACACCTCCACACCCGGCGTCTTCTTGCAGTCCGGATGGCCTTGAAGCATGGACCCCAACTTGCGCAGCGTCGCGAGCTGATCCCGACCGAAGTACCCAGCCTCAGCGAGCGCGGCGTAGAGTACCGGGCCTGCATGTCCCTTCGACAGAACGAACCGGTCGCGATCGGGCCAGTCGGGCCGCGCGGAGTCGTGGCGAAGCACGTCACCGAAGTAGAGAGTGGCAAGTATGTCGGCCGCGGACAGCGAGCCGCCCGGGTGGCCGGATCCCGCTGCGGCGATCATCTCCACGATGTCGCGACGCATCTGCTGCGCCTTGGATTCGACAACCCTGGCGTCGAACATGTGCTGGCTCCAATCGGCGTGGCTGCGTGGGAAACCTCGCAAGGATAGCACTCCCCTGCAGGCACTCAGCGCATCTCTTCTTCGGGCGCCGCGAGGAGTTCGGAAAGCGTCACGGCGCGATACCCCCGCCGGTCCAGCTCATCGAGCAGCAGCCTCATCGCGCCGTACGTGGCGGGCCGTCCCCAGTGGCACAAGATGATGGAACCGGGGTGCAGGTTCTTGAGCGCCTTGTTCATGCTGTACTCAGGGGTTGCGTTCTTGTAGGTATCGACGAATGACGCATCCCACAGGACGACACGGTAGCCGCGCTCGGCCGCGATGCGGTCGACGGTATCGTTGCGGGCCCCGTAGGGTGGCCGGAAGTACGGCGCTTGGTCACCGGTGATGTCGGTGATGGCGTCTTGGGTGCGCTTCAACTGCGACCGCATCTCAGACTCCGACATCTTGGTGAAGCTGTCGTGGTCCCAGCCGTGCGTCGCAATCTCGAAGCCGGCATCGTGCATCCGCTTCACGAGGGTCCGACGCGAGACCACGGCCTGGCCCAGCAAGAATGTGGTGACCGGAACATCCCTGTCGATCAGCAGGTCAAGGAGGCGCTCATCAATCGGGATCCCGTCGTCTATCGTGATCGCGACCAGCTTCTCGGCCGGATTGGCCGATTGGATCACTTCGGGCTCGACCGCGGGGGCACCGGGGTACTGAACCGCAGCCGCTGCGACGGGGTCCGGCGCATCATGGGCAGGCTCGGGCGTCGGCTTCTGGGTCTGGGTGACGGGCACGAGCTCCGGTGTCTCCGCGGCACCGGCGGCCGGTGGCGTCGGGGTCGCTTCCCCGGCGACATCTTCGAACTCGTAGCGTGGCTCGTCGGAGCCCAACGAGTTCTTGACCGCCCCTGCGCCTGCGCCAGCAATCAGGAGCAGTACCACGACGCCCGCAAAGCCTCGAACTTGGCGCTTGCGCCTCTCGGCGCTACGCCGTCGTTCGCGAGCCGCGGCGCGCTCGGCCGCCCACGCGGCGGAGTCGAAGCCCTCATCTCCGTCCCACGGAACGTGACCGCCCTGTCCCCGCTGGCGCCCGTAGTTCACACCGCACTCCTACCCAGGCATGGCCTTGAATCCCTCGCCGATGGTCTCGTGCACATCACTTATGACGACCATAGCAGTCGGGTCAAGGGTCGCGACAACCCGTTTGAGCGAGTCGATCTCGTTGCGAGAGAGCACCACGAACAGCATCCGGCGCTCATCGCCGGTCCATACTCCGGTGGCCTGCAGCATCGTGGCGCCTCGGCCCATCTCATGAACGATCGCCTGCGCGATCGCGTCGTTCTGGTCCGAGATGATGAATGCGGCCTTCTCGACCGGGATGCCTTCAAGTACCACATCGATGGTGACCGAACCGACGAAGATCGCAACGGCACCGTACATTGCCAGGACCGGCCCGAACGCGATTGCGGCAAGCAGCGTGACCGCCGCGTCCACTACCAGCATGATCTGGCCGACACCGAGCGGGAATCGGCTCGCCAGCAGCTGGGCCACGATGTCGGTCCCTCCGGTGTTGCCCCCGCCCTTGAAGACCAGCCCGACGCCAAGACCGCTGATGACGCCGCCGTACAGCGCTGCGAGCAGCAGGTCCTCGGAGCCAACGACCGGGTTGAACTGGGCGAACAGTCCGATGAAGATCGACAGACCGACGATGCCGAAGATGGTCTTGGCCACGTACGTCAAGCCGCGGGATTGGATGGCGATCACGAGCAGCACGACGTTCATGAGGAGCACCTGCAGTGCGATGCTCACCTCGAGTCCGGCGGCCTCCTGCAGCGTGTAGTAGATGACCGTCGCCAGGCCCGATACACCACCCGCCGCGATCTTGTTCGGAATGAGAAAGGCGTCGAGCCCGTAAGCGGTCAGCGCTAGGCCCACCGTCATGAGGGCATAGTCGCGTACGGGTCGGGCTCGCAGCACCCGTGAGGGGGTCAGCCCGGGCGACACCATCTCCTACACCTCCCCCGTCGGAAGTGGCCCTGCGTCATCGGCGGGCCACGTCCATTCGCCGCCGACCTCGAGGCGCGGGCGCTCGCGCTTGCCGATAAGAAACGCGAGCGTGGACTCGGCGTCGCGGTTCACGAGGCGCTCAGGGGTGATGCCCAGTTCGTTCGCGCACGCGACGGCCGCATCGAAGCGCCCCACGTGCAGCGCGTAGTGCGCATCGCTGCCGATGGCGATGGGCGCCCCCGCCTCAAGCGCCGCGGCGGCGAACTCCCGCTCACGCGAGATGGCGCTGGAACGAGCGCTCGTCGGCGCAAAGGAGTGGTCGTTGAGCTCCAGGATGACCCGGTGGTTGACCGCGGCCTCGACGACCGCATCGATGTCGAGCGGGAACTCGGCCTCATTGCCTGGATGGGTGATCTGGTCGACGTAGGGATTGGCGATGACGCGCAGGAGCACCTCGGTGTTCCGCGCGCGATCACGATCGTCGAATCCGGTGAGCGGGTGGAATCCCACCGAGACGAAGTCGAGCAGCCGGAGCAGCTCGTCCGGCAGGTCGATTCCGTTGTCCGTCCCTACTGAGGGGTTGGCCTCGCATCCCTTCAAGATGCGAACGCCATCGAGCACGCTCGGGACGACCTTGGAGTTCCAGAAGTACCACGGGTGCGCTCCCTGCGGCACGCTCGGCCCATGGTCCGTCACCGCGATAAGCTCAAGGCCCCTCGCACGCGCCACCTGGGCGAGCTCTGTGTACGTTGAGTACGCATGCCCCGAGGCGATGGTGTGGGTGTGGAGGTCGGCAAGCAGGCGCACCGGGGCTACTGCTCCCGACTGGCTGCGCCAACGGAATCGGCCTGCTCCTGGTGCACGCGCCACCGGTGGTAGCCGACCACGAACTGCTGGATGTCTCCATCAAGCACGGAGTCGACATTGCCCGTCTCAATGGACGTGCGCACATCCTTGACCAGCTGGTACGGGTACAGAACGTAGTTTCGGATCTGGCTGCCGAAGGTGATCTCGCGCTTCGGGCCACGCAGCTCATCGAGTTCCGCCTCGCGCTTCTCGCGCTCGATCTCGAACAGGCGCGAGCGTAGGATCTTCATCGCCGCGTCCTTGTTCTTGTGCTGCGACTTTTCGTTTTGGCAGGTCACGACGAGGCCCGTAGGCAGGTGCGTGATGCGCACGGCGGAGTCGGTCGTATTGACCGACTGTCCACCCGGACCACTGGAGCGATACACGTCGATTCTCAGGTCCTCTTCCTTGAGGTCGACCTCGACATCATCGGGAAGCACCGGCAGCACTTCGACGCCGGCGAACGTCGTCTGGCGACGCTTCTTCTCGTCGGTGGGGCTGATGCGCACCAGTCGATGCACCCCCATCTCGGAAAGCAGCATCCCGTAGGCGTTGCGTCCATGAACCGTGAACACCGCACGATCGATACCCAACTCGACTCCGGCGGGCGCGTCGTGAAGGTCAAGCTTCCACTTCTTGCGCTCGCAGTACTTCGTGTACATGCGGAGCAGCATCTCGGCCCAGTCCTGGGCCTCGAGGCCACCTTGGCCCGGAGTGATGGTGAGTATGGCGTCACCGGGGTCGAACTCGCCAGTGAACCAGCTAGCTACCTCAAGACCGTCGACGCGGCCCGCCGCATCCAACAGCATCGAGTCGATCTCGGTGGCCAGATCCTCGTCTCCTGCGTCCATGGCGAGTTCGTTGGCGACCTCAGCATCATCAAGCACCGCCACTACCGACTCGTAGGTCTCGATCTCGTCGCGCAGACCAGCGGCATGAGCCATGACGGTCTGCGCCTTGGACTGGTCGTCCCAGAAGTCCGGCGCCGCGCTGTTCTCCTCGAGGACCGCAAGATCGCCGCGCTTGGCGTCGATGTGCAGGTACTCAGCCATGCGCTCGACGCGGGAGCGCAATGCGGCGATGTCTTGTGTCCGGTCGTTGACCATGGCTGTCGACTACGCCCCTGCTCCGTGGCACTTCTTGTACTTCTTCCCACTGCCGCAGGGGCACGGGTCGTTTCGCCCGACATCGGCGAAGGGGTCTTGCTTGTCCTTCACCACGGTAGCGGCCTTGCTGGTGCCACCAGCCACAGCGGCAGCGGCGGCGATGGCGTCGGGCGACGGCGCATCGACGCCAACCGCGGCGGCTGCACCGGCAGCCGTCGCAAATATCGACGACTCGCTGGGTGCCGAGTAGTTCACGTTGCTGAGCACGGGAGCCTGCTCCGGCTCCGGCTCAAACGCCACCTGCATGTGCATGATGGTGCGCAGGAAGTCCTCGTTCACGCCCTGGACCATCGCGGAGAACATGTCGTAGGCCTCGTTCTTGTACTCGACCTTCGGATCGCGCTGGCCCATCGCTCGCAGTCCGATTCCCTCCTTGAGATAGTCCATCTCCTGGAGGTGCTCCATCCAGCGCGCATCGATGATCCGCAGCATGATGTGCCGCTCGAGCTCGCGCAGTTGGTCGGGGCCGATCTCGGACTCCTTGTTGGCGTACGCCCCGAGCACGATCTCACTGAGGGACTCCGCCAACAGGTGCGGGTTGTCCACGTCGCCGCGGGCGGCCTCGATCGGCTCGGACCCCATGCCGGTCAGGTCGTGGAACCACAGCTCGAGCGTGTCCCAGTCCCACTCCTCCGAATAGGTGCGCTCCGGACAGAACGTGAGCACATTGGAGGCGATGACGTCCCCGATGAGCTCTTCGACCCGCTCGTGTATGTCTTTACCGTCAAGCACGCGCTGGCGCTCTGCATAGATGACCTCGCGCTGCTTGTTCATCACGTCGTCGTAGTCAAGAACGTGCTTTCTGGCCGAGAAGTTCATCGCCTCGATCTGGCGCTGCGCGCTCTCGACGGCCTTGGAGACCATGCCAGCCTGGATGGGCATGTCGTCAGGGATGTCGGCCTTAGCCATGAACGCCGAGATCCGGTCCATCCGACCGCCTCCGAAGAGGCGCATGAGATCGTCCTCCAAAGAGAGGTAGAACTGCGAGACACCGGGGTCTCCCTGGCGACCGGAGCGACCGCGCAACTGGTTGTCGATGCGTCGCGACTCGTGGCGCTCAGTGCCGAGCACGGCGAGCCCTCCCGCACCCACGACGGCCTCATGCTCATCCGCACAGATGCGCTTGGCCGCCTCCAGTGCATCGGCCCGCTGCTCTTCAGTGGCATCCTCGGGCTGCACTCCGCGCTCTCTGACGATGTCCTCCCAGAGGAACTCGGGGTTGCCGCCGAGGATGATGTCGGTGCCTCGTCCCGCCATGTTCGTGGCGATCGTGACCGCCCCGAGGCGTCCTGCCTGAGCGACGATGAGCGCTTCCTGCTCGTGGAACTTCGCGTTGAGCACGTTGTGCTTCACGCCTTGCTTGGTCAGGAGACGCGAGAGTCGCTCGGAGTTCTCGATTGAGATCGTGCCCACCAGGCACGGCTGCCCGGCCTCATGGCGCTCAGCGATATCCTCGACGACAGCATCAAACTTCGCCGGGACCGTGCGATAGACGAGATCGTTGCGGTCGTCACGGACCATCGGCTGGTTCGTCGGAACGACCATGACGGGCAGCTTGTAGATCTCGCGGAACTCCTTGTCCTCGGTCACGGCGGTGCCGGTCATGCCCGAGAGCTTCTCGTACATGCGGAAGTAGTTCTGCAGCGTGATGGTCGCAAGCGTCTGGTTCTCCTCGCGCACGTGCACGCGTTCCTTGGCCTCGAGCGCTTGGTGGAGACCCTCTGAGTAGCGGCGCCCATACATGAGGCGACCGGTGAACTCGTCCACGATGAGGACCTCGCCGTCCTTGACCACGTAGTCGACGTCCAACTTGAACAGGAACTGCGCCTTCAGGGCCTGCTGGAGGTGGTTCACCATCTGGCCCGAGGGGTCCATATAGATGTCCTCGATGCCCAGCGCCTGCTCCGCCTTCTTGATTCCCGCCTCGGTCGGCGCGACCGTGCGCTTCGCCTCATCAAGATCGAAGTCCACACCCTCGCGCATCCGAGGGATCATCTTGGCGAAATCCTTGTACGCGTCAGCGGACCTGGTACCGGCGCCAGAGATGATGAGCGGGGTACGCGCCTCGTCGATGAGAATCGAGTCGACTTCATCGACCACGGCGAAGTGATGACCGCGCTGCGCGCGATCGCGCGGGGCTACGACCATGTTGTCGCGGAGATAGTCGAACCCGAACTCCGCGTTCGTTCCGTAGGTGATGTCGGCACGGTACGAAGGAACTCGGCGCGACGGATCCATCTGCGACTGGATGAGCCCGACATCCATGCCGAGCGCAGCGTACGCACGACCCATCCACTCGCTATCGCGCTTGGCGAGGTAGTCGTTGACGGTGACCACGTGGACGCCCTCGCCACGCAAGGCGTTGAGGTAGCCCGCGAGCGTCGAAACGAGGGTCTTGCCTTCTCCGGTCTTCATCTCGGCGATCATGCCGTCGTTGAGCACCATTCCGCCGATGAGCTGAACGTCGAAATGGCGCATCCCCAGTGCACGCTTCGATGCCTCACGCATCGCGGCGAACGCCTCGGGAAGCAGAGATGACAGGTCCTCCCCGCGATCGACTCGCTGGCGAAACGCAACGGTCTTGGCTGCCAGAGCCGCGTCATCGAGCTCCGCGACTTCGGGCTCGAGTTCGTTGACCTGGGCGACCAGGCCCTCGTACCCGCGAATCTGCTTGCCCTCACCGAGAGTGAGGAGCTTCTGCAGGATGTTCACCATGGTTACTGCGCTTTCTTGAGAGGGGTTGGGGGGCGCGAAAGCCCTGCAGATTCTAGCACAGGGATGCCGGGCGCCTGGGGCCTCCACAGGCTCCACACGGAGCCAAATCCACCCCTGAGCGGAGCCGGACCAATAGGTCATCCGACCCCGCCCCGGGGGAAGCCACGCAAGACTCCTTGGGTTCGAACGGGTACTTGACGGCCCTGGCGGTGCCCCTCTGGAACTCTCCCGCTCCACACCTGCAATGGACCGCGCCCCGCCCGTGAGATCCCTTGTCCGGGAAACCCGACGAGCCCTGCGCTGAATCGGGGGTCATCCGATCCGCGTGAACCGTATCAGGCGGGTCTTACCGCTTCCTTACCGCGCACATACCGGTTACCACCCGTCGCTAGCAAAGCCCATAGTCGTCGTAGCGCGGGCTGTCCTCCATGACGAGGATCTCTTGATAGAGCGCCATGGTCTGCGACGACGGATCGAGCCCCAGATCCTCTGAAAGCCGCCCGCGGCACTGGAGGAACGTCTCGATAGCGCCGCTGCGCTGCCCGGCGGAGATGTGGCACCTGAGCGCCAGCTGGTAGACATCCTCGCGCAGGGGGTCTGCTGCCAGTGCGCGCCGCGCGTAGACGAGGGCCTCACACGGATCGTCGCGCTCCAGCAGGAGCTCGGCCGCACGCGTCATCGCGTCGACGAACTGAAGCCGATAGTGGTCCCGCAGCGGGGCGAACCAGTCGTCGTAGATGTCTCCCGGCAGCAGGTCGCCTCGGTAGACGGTTGCCAGCAGCACGTAGCCGCCAAGCGCCCTATCGGTGTCGCCGGCGGCCTCTGCGACCCGCGCCGCCCCCAAGGCCTCCTCGAACTCGTCTATGTCGGAGCGCGCCACGTCGCTCACGACCCGGAGCCGCCCGCCCTTGTTCTCGAGGTAGGGGCACTTCGTCGCACGAGTCGTTGGCCCCATGAGCGCTTGCTTCATGGCACTCCAGACGACGTAGAGGTTGTTGCGCGCCCGCTCCTCGTCAAGATCGGGCCATAGGTGCTCAAAGATCTGTTCGCGCGGAACGTCGTGGCCGCGCTTGACCACGAGCATGGCAAACAGCAGTCGGGCCTTTCTCTTGGGCCAGTCACGCTCGCCCACGGTCCGATCCCCGACGACGACATCGAGACCGCCGAGCAGTCGGACGCGGCAGATTGGCTCGCCGTTGCGCCGCTCGAGCATCCCGAAGCCGGTCTCGCCAAGCGTGCGCATGCCCAGCGCCCGCCATTCGTCGGCGTCCAGCCACGCGCGGCACGCCCTCAGCCCGCGCTCAGCGTACTCCGGGAGGACCATTCGTAGCATGTGGACAGGAAGACGCTTCACTGTCACGGCTGCGGCAAGCATCCCGAGCAGTCCCGGAAAGGCTCGACAGTACATCGCCATCTGCCAGTTGGAGCTCTCAGACAGGATGTGCTCGGCGTGCCCGGCGAGCCGAGCGACCCCTGCTTCTACTTCGCCGTCGATGCGATCGCATTCGGCGAGGATCATCGCCGCCCGCAGGGCGTGGTAGCGGTTGCGGCCGAAACCCTCCGCTTCCACGGTGGCGACCCAGCGACGAGCCGCGTCGCAATCGCCAAGCGACAGCAGGGACGCAGCGACTTCGAGGGCCGCGAGACGACGGTATCCCATGTAGTCGACGACGCAGAGGTGCTCGTAGGCCCTCTCAGCCGCTGCGAGGGATTCATCCCGCTCGCCAGCCGCGCGCAGCACGGTGGAGATGTAGACCCTGTTGCCGGCCAGGTCGGCTTCAGAGCCCATCTCGGATGACGCGTGAATGCACTGGACAACCAGTTCGAGCGCCTGATCGACATCGCCCTTTCCAGCGAGGACGCAGAGCATAAGTGCCGAGTACCGAGCGAACGCATCTTCAATACCAGATGAGACCGCAGCGGAGAGTAGTGCCCCGGCACGTGCTAACCGCCCTGTCTCCATGAGTGCGAGCCCTAGGTTCCCACGTATCAGCGCGAACTCCCGCATCCAGACACGCGTTCGCGGGATCATGACTGCTAGATCAGCTGCCAGCACGTCGTAGCCGCCGGTGCACAACGACAGGATGCTCGCCCGGGCGTGCTCCCAGCGAAGGCGCTCGTAGTCGGAAACATCCAGCGCGAACGCCGTCGAAGAGAGGGCGTCCACGGCGGCGTACGCTTCCTGGGCACGACCGAAGTAGGCCTCCACGCAAGCCGCAGCCACGGACTCGGCTAGCGACCTGGTCCGCCTGTCGTCACCATCTTGCCGAATCACGGTTGCGGCCTCTTCAAAGCGCTGAAGACCCGACAACGCATCTATCAGCGTCACCCGCGCCCGTGACGCGACATCGGAGTCGCCATCCACGGCACACAGCCTGAGGCATGCCCTGGCTTTGGCCACCGCATCCTCCAGCAAGCCGGACCGATAGAGCGCCAGGGCCCACATGCCGACCAGGCAGGCGTGCTCCATCATCACGTGCACGGGAAGGTCGTCCATGATCTGCAGTAGCTCCCTGACCTTCGCGTCCGACTCGAACGCAACCGCGTCGCGAATCAGCAATGCCGCCGTCAGCTCAGGTACCCCGCACACCCCGATCGCCCGCAGCGCTCCTTCGTGGTCGCCCGCCTCGACGAGGGCCGGCACGACGGCACTGAGGACGCACTCCGTCTCGTCCCTTCCCTCCGAACGGAACGCCTCGACAACGGCGGCCGTGACCGTCGTCGAATAATCCTCCGACTGATGCAGCCCCTCGAGCTCAGGAAACGCGGTCTCGGGACTACGGCGCACCGGCGCCCGGCAATCGGGGACGACTGATCCCATCAACACCCGGTTGTAGAGCCGCAGCCGAGCATCCCACGAGCTCCCCAACACATGGCGTATGAGCCAGTCAGTGAGCCCATGCCCAGCGTCACCGAACTCGGTCGTATCGTGGACGGCAAGGCGCTTGATCACCTCAGGGTGGCCCGCTGCAAGCGCCGCCAAGCGGGGGCCCGCACTCGTCTCGATTCCGAACGAGGCCATCAGCGACGTAGCCTCCTTGCCCGAGAACCTCAGCTCGGCCACCCCTACGCACTGTGGGAGCCGGCTGCCCGGCGAGGCGTCGGAAGGGAACGGGCAGCGAGTGGTGACCACCAAGCGAGCACCCAAGCTCGCTAGGCGCGGTTGGAGCTCCATCAGCCCGTGAAGGCCATGCTCGCCAAGATACAGATCGTCGAGCACGACGATGCCAGACCCCGCCTTCTTGGGATCCAAGCACGCCCGCTCTCGCGCCCCCTCGACAGCTCCCAGCACCAGCTGCTCTGATACTGAATTCCCCGCAGCGTCGAGCCAGCACGTCCATCCGTTGAACCGCGCAGCATAGTGGGACGCGACCACGGTCTTTCCCCATCCCGGCGGCGCGGCAATCACACACGGGCGTCCGCCGGCCGAGTCGATCACTCGGTCCAATCTCACCCTGCGCGCCAACGAGGAGTAGTCGGGCGGCAGTGTGCACGCAGCATGTCCTGGCACGTCGAGACCTCCGCTCAGCCTGAAGGGGCGCCGCTTGCACATGGCGGCACCCAACCTGCCAGGCCTTCAGCCCTCTGACACAAGAGTATCGGAGTGCCCCCGAGCGGTGCCAGTGCTGGCCTGCCACGAGCCCCGCCCGGGGGAACCCTCGCAAGACTCCTTGAGTTCGAACGGCTACTTGACGGCCCTGGCGGTGCCCCTCTGGAACTCTCCCGCTCCACACCTGCAATGGACCGCGTCCCGCCCGTGAGATCCCTTATCCGGGAAACCCGCCGAGCCCTGCGCTGAATCGGGGGTCTTCCGATCCGCGTGAACCGTATCAGGCGGGTCTTACCACTTTCTTACCGGATCCGTGCGACCTCGCTGCCTCGATCGAGATGGACGGTAACTGCCTTGGCGCGGGCCGTCCCGATGCCAAGAGAACGCTGGCATGGTGCCGTGGTCCGCGACGACGGATCGAACCCGGAATCTTCCGAGAATCCCTCTTTGCGCTGGAGGAACGTCTCGACGGCGCCGCTGCGCCGCCTAAAGTCCATCGCGGCAAGGTGCCCCAGTATCCCGCGTGCGCGGCCGAAGCGAGGGTCCCACCCGTTCCGAATGTTGCGCAAAGAAGGACCACCCGCCGACTATACTGCCCCAGTTCTCTTGGTCAGCGAATAGGCTCAACGTCCAGCGCGGCCTGTGCCCGTTGTGGATCCATTCATGCCGGCCACGCTGCCTGCGACTATGAACACCATTACACCTATCCCGAGGAGGATATCGCCCAAGCTGAGCAGGTACGCACCGCTCGGGACTGGCAGCACATCGCCCAAGAACAGCAGGCTGGTCCCAATAGTGCCGGTCCGATAGAAGAAGGCACCTGAATCAAGAACGGCGCCGCCAGCAGCTACATAGGGCATGCCCTCGTTTGCCAATACGACGGTAAGGTTGGCGGCAATGCCCAGTATCGCGACCCCTATTCCAGGCAACTTCGCATCCGGAATCAACGTCGCAAGCAGCGCGAGGGAGGCCAGGCCCCAGAAGAAGACGGCCCAATCATGGGCTGCGCCATCCCAGAAGGGCAGTCGCCCGCGAAAGATGCTCTGACCGACGAAGAGTAGTGCGATTAGAAGCTCGTGACTGAGCCTGACCTGGGCGAGATTCGCGAACTTGCCGCCAGCCGCCCATGCGATCAGCAGCGCCCACGCGATCGCGCCAGCGGCAATCATCGAACCGCGGGTACTTGGTAGCCCAACGAAAGAGCGGCGCCCACTGCGGACGCCTTGACGGACCACGGGACGATGTCTGCGAGCGACGACACACTCCCCGCGCCGTACGCTCCGTGAGCAGCGTCATCGATGTCGCTGGCGAGGCCGACCACGAAAGCCGCCCGTACGTCAGCCGCGGAAGCGGACGCCTCCTCCGGCACGTGCCCGTCGAACACGCGCATCACGCGAACGACATCCTCGAAGAAGTCAACGCCCTCCAGGAGTTGCGATGAAGTCGTCGGCGTATAGTCGGCGGCCCCCTGCTCTCGAATTCTTGCTATGTCATGGAGAAGCGCAGCGTAGCTCACGCGCTCGATCTCCTTGCTTGGGAACGAGCACCTGATCGCTATTGCCCGCGCTATCGAGGCGGTTCTCTCGGCGTGACCGTGCCGATTCACGTCAGCGGCCTCGGCCGCCTCAACGAGCACCTCCACCGTCATCCGGTATGTCTCCTTCTCGCCCAGAAGCAGCCGATACGACTGACGAATGAGAAGGAGCAGGGCGACGGCTGTGACCAGACTCCACGACTGCATGTGCGGATAGACCACGGCAACGAGCGCGGCGGTCGAGAACTGAGCGAGCACAAGGGGCGCCTGCAGAGATAAGCCGCCCAGCACCTGTCGTCGAAGTGAACGGCGACTCCGCAGCGCCTCAGCGGTCTGACGTGCGAGCATCTCCGCCACGACGTAAACGGCTATGACGCCGAGTGTCTTGGCCCATCCCCCAAGTGATGCCCCCTCGACTGCACGCAGCAGTACCGCGACGGCGACCAGCCCCGCTACCCGCGATGCAAGCCCCGACAGCACACGTACGCCGCGACCAGCAAGGTGCCGGGCAATCATGGCAACTAGTGCTGCACCTAGGATCACCGGAACCGCAGCCCAGAAACCCAGCGCAAGCAGTGCCGCCGCCTCCAGCGCCCCGGTTACTCCAACCGAGTCGCCCCTAGGCAGGGAGATGTCGAAGTATCCGAGCAGTGCAATTGCCACCGCGAACCACAACGCTTCAAGGGTCGGCAACTGCTGCAGCGCGGCAAGGACCTCGGTAGACAAGAGACTCGTCAAGTTCACGACCCCATCACCGCCTCGACCTCAACCGGCAATTGCGAGCCGCCGACCACCGCGTGTTGAGGCTCCGGCACACCCACCCTGTGCTCGATGAATGCGCGCACCACATCTTGGTCAAACTGACTGCCGGCACCGCCCACGAGTTCGGCGGTCGCCTCTTCCCGTGACAGCGCCCGACGATACGGTCGATGCGTGGTCATGGCGTCATATGCATCTGCGACCGCAAGAATCCTCGGAGCGAGCGGGATGGCCACATCGACAAGCCCGCGAGGGTATCCGCTGCCGTCCAGGCGCTCGTGGTGCATGAGGACATTCTCCGCAAGCTTGTTCAGCGTCGGAATCACCTCCACCATGTGCGCGCCACGCTCTGGGTGCAGTCTAATCAGTTCCGCTTCCTCCGCCGACAGCGGGCCCTGCTTGGATAGCACGCTCGATGCAACTGACAGCTTGCCGATGTCGTGAAGCAGGGCCGATCGGAACAGTCGGTCCAACGAGGATGGCTCCATTCCCATTGCCTCGCCAAGCGACTTTGAGTATCCGGCGACACGCTCGGAATGCCCACGCGTATACGGGTCCTTCGCCTCCAGAGCGAAGACAAGGGATTTCACTGTGTCGAGATAGACCTCCTGCATGTACGAGTAGCGCTGGTAGACCTGGCGCGCCAAGAAGAGCGGAATTACGAAGAGCGGCAGGGCCACGACGGATATCGCAAGCACCTGAGCCATCAGGAAGCCAACGAAGGCAAGCGGAATCTGTGTGGGGAGAGCCCACCCCATCGAACGCAGCGTGGAGCCCACGGTACCTTGGCCCTTCAGACTCAGCCCGACCGATACCAGAACCATGTTCGCTCCGGCGGAAACCGTCGCAAGACCGAGCAAAGGAACCAGGCTGTCCGCGAAAGACCGCGCGTCCCACGGGATAAGCTCACCGCCGGACGCAAGCGGCTGCCCCCCTAGGGAGAAGTAGACGAACGAGCCCAGCAGTGTCGCAACCACCAACTGGCTCACGTTGAAGATGATGACTTCCAGCGTCTGACCGCGGCGTATGTCGGAAACGCTCACGCCAGAGACCGCGGCGACAGCGGCGCCCGGCACCGGGCCAAGCAGGACGACCGCTGCAAGGCTCAAGGGATACGACAGCCCAACATTGATGTCGGCAATCTCTGCGGTGTAGTTCTCCGAGACAAACACCCCGAGGACAAGGAGAACCAACAGACCCCATGCATCGAAGCCGCGCGCAGCATCCGAAAACAGAACGGTCAGCAGAAGCCCGGCTCCTGCAAGAACGACAACGAAGACTCGGAAGGGGCGAGGGGCTCGAGTCTCATCACTCATGCGGCACACCTCGCCCCTCCAAGTCGGACGGACCGGCGACGATCACATCTACCGAATCTTGAAGTAGGCGCCATTGGCCAGCACGACGGCTGCCAGCGACGCGAGAAGTACAAGAATTCGCTGCATGGTGAGAAGACCCCCTTTGTGGATTCAAGGTTCTGGTCTTCTCCCATCCCGCTAGTGATGGAAGAACGCTGTCCGCTCCGCTCGTGGTAGTGCGTACAGTGTTTGTTTCACGAAGCATGGCGCCGGTCCAAGAGGAAGGCTATTCGGTTGTCAGTAAACCGATGCGACGATTGATCGCATCGAGGGTTGCCCGGACTATCGAGTCCTTGTCGTTCTGCCGCACAAGCGCCGAGCCTGAGTACGACTGCTCACCGTTCGGCGTCACCAGCGTCACGCAGGCGACGGCGACTCGCTCGCGACCGAGCTGCAACACAGAGACGTCTTCAAGCGCGAAGGTGGTCCCATCCGGCGCATACATCGCCACGGCATCGAGCGCCGCCAGTGCGACGTGTCTGATGCGACCGGTCGTGCTTGCGGCGCCTGAAGCGCGACCCGTGTACTCCTCGCCGCCGATCTCGAGAGTGACAGCGGCTGATGCCTGAACGCCGGACACCGATGCGTTGATGCTCACGATGCGAGGACGAACGGCGCTTGGGCGCTCTGGATTGACCTCTTCGGGCGGCAGGAATTCGCTGCCGAGCTGGGCGATTGAGATCTTGCGGTGGTCGACAGGCAACCCGAAGCGCGCCATGAGTGCGGACTCGATGTCACGGACCAGCTGCTTAGGGGACTTGGAAGGGAGCGCGACCACGTGAATCTCGGTGATGTTGCCCTCAGGGGCCACCACTACACGCGCGGCCTTGATCTCACCTATCTGTGATAGCGCGAACTCGATGTCTTGTGCGCGGATGCGTCCTACGCTCTGCTCCATGCGGACAGGCCCCTCTGCTGCGGTGAATGCTATGTTGCCCCAGACCTGAGCCTCGCGACCTCCACGAAACTACGCGTAGCGTAAGTGTGCGATTCGTCACATGTCAACCAGGGTATGAATCGTGTTCTGTGTTCGGCTCACGCAGCGGGGCACCCCAAGGGGCGCCCCGCGCGATCGTCGTGCGATGATTCTGGGTCTACGCCCGCGGCTGAATCAGGCCGTAGTCGCCATTCTGCCGGCGATACATGACGTTCAGGGTGCCTTCCTCTGCGTGGTTGAACACGAAGAAGTCGTGACCCAAGAGCTCCAGCTGGAGTATCGCCTCTTCCTCGCTCATCGGCTTGGTATCGACAAGCTTCTTGCGCACAACTTGACCCTCCGGCTCTGGCTCGAGCGGCGGACCGCCTATCTCCTCGACGCCAGGTGCCGTCTTGACGGACGTCTTGCCGCTCCGACGGTCAAGGAGCTTCGCCTTGAACTTACGCATCTGACGCTCGAGCTTCTCGCTGACAAGATCGATGGCGGCGTACATGTCAGGTGCGGCTTCCTCGGCCCTGACGACGACGCCCTTCATGCGGGCCGTGACCTCTGCCACATCCCGGTTCTTGTTCGCCGGGTTCTTCTCGACATGAAGCACCACGTCGACAGTCATCTCGTCACGGTCATGAATCATCGCGGCCTTGCTGATCTTCTCCTCCGCATAAGCGCGGATCGAATCCGTCACTGGCATGTGCCGTCCGGTGATATTGATCTGCATCGCCAATGCCTCCTCGTCGGGATAGGACCTCTCTAGTGAGAAGATACCCCTCTGAGGGCGTCTGCCGATGCAGATTCGCGTCGCGGTTTCACTCGCGCCGGAGAATCAGGTGATGTGGCCCAAGAAGTCCTTCGTGCGGTCCGAGGTCGGGTGATCGAATACCTCGGTCGGAGAACCCTGCTCGACGATCACGCCTTCATCCATGAAGACGACCCTGTCGGCGACATCCCGGGCGAAGCCCATCTCGTGCGTGACGACCATCATCGTCATCCCCGCCTTGGCAAGCAGCTTCATGACATCGAGGACTCCGCGTACGAGCTCGGGGTCAAGCGCCGACGTGGCCTCGTCGAAGAGCATCACATGGGGGTCCATCGCCAAGGCTCGCGCGATGGCTACGCGCTGCTGCTGGCCACCCGAAAGCTGCGAGGGGTAGGAGTCGATCTTGTCGCCGAGTCCTACCAGCCTGAGCTGCTCCTCGGCCTTGGCTGCCGCCTCGGCCTTAGAGCGCTTGAGGACCTTCTGCTGCGCCAGCATGACGTTGCCCTTGGCCGTCAGGTGCGGAAACAGGTTGAAGGACTGGAACACCATGCCGATGCGTTCGCGCACCGCATTGATGTTGGTCTTCTTGGCGGTCACCTCGATGTCCTCGAACCAGATCTCGCCACCGGTTGATTCTTCAAGGCGGTTCACACAACGCAGCAGCGTCGACTTGCCCGAACCCGACGGACCGAGGATGACGACCACCTCGCCCTTGGTCACCTCAAGGTCGACGCCCTTCAGCACCTCGAGCTCGCCGAAGGCTTTGTGCAGGTTCTTGATTCGTACGATGGCCTGATCGCCGCCCTTACGAGCGGGAACGTGTGTCTCGGTCATCGCCATCACCTGCCGGTCTGTCGTTGATTGAGGGGGATCAAGTCACTGTGTGCGACGACATGCTCGGCGTCTATCGCGGGGGCGTCGATAGTCGGCGGTCGCTTGCCGCCTCCCCCGCCTTCGGACTCCGCCAACCTGTCTTCCAGGCGGCCCACAAGCCGACCGAGCGGAATCGTAAGCAACAGGTAGAAGCCCGCAGCGACCATGTACGCGGACTGGTTGAACGTGCTCGCAACGTACTGTCTGGAACGCATGGTCATCTCGGCCACGCCGACGGCGGCGAGCATGGAGGTGTCTTTGAACAGCAGGATGAACTCACTCATGAGCGTGGGAAGGATGCGGCGAATGGTCTGGGGGATGATGACGAACGTCATCGCCTGGGGTGTACTCATCCCGAGCGAGCGCGCGGCCTCGGTCTGTCCCTTCGGAATCGACTGGATGCCGGCGCGGAAAATCTCGGCCATATACGCGGCGGAGTTGAGCGATAGAACGAAGAACGCCCGCAGGTAGATGGTGGCGTCCATCCCAAACAGCAGCGGCTCCTTGACCGCCGGAACCTCCTTGATCAACGTCTGGTAGAACGGCAGGAGCGTCAGGCCGAAGTAGACGATCAGTATCTGCAAGAAGAGCGGAGTGCCGCGAACGACATCGATGTAGAACGTCGCCATCCACCTGATCGGGCGACGCCTCGACATCTTCATGAAGGCGAGCAGAAGCCCTCCAGGTATGCCGAGGAAGAACGAGCCGACGCCGATGAACACCGAGACCGGGAAGGCCGCGAGGATGATCGGGAACGCTTCGACCATGTGGCCGACGTCGAAGAATATGTCCTTGATCGTCTGGAGAGACTCGATCAGCGCATCCACGCCATGTGCTCCTTGCAGCGACTATCGGGTGGAGAAGAGAGGGCCGACGACCGTGGCCGCCGGCCCTCATCTAGTGTCTAGGCGTCCGTAGTCCCTAGGGGATGGACAGCGGCTCAGCGCCGAACCACTTCTTGTAGATCTCGACGTACGTGCCGTCGGTCTTGATCTCAGCAAGGGCGCCGTTGACAGCGTCACGCAGGGCGACGTTGTCCTTGTTGAACGCGAAGCCGTACTGCTCGCCGGTCGGAATCTCGGCGACGACCTTGGCCTTGCGGGCCTCGTCCTTGACGACATCCTGTGAGATCGGCGCGTCGTTGATGACGCCGACGATGTCGCCAGCGGACAGCGCGTTGAACGCGGCGAGAATGTCATCGTACGGGGTCACGACGATACCCTTGGGGGCGAGATTGTCGGTGGCCCACTTCTCGCCGGTGGTTCCGGACTGCACGCCGACCCGGTCACCGCTCTTCAGATCGTCCACGGTCATGACCGCTGAATCGGCGGCAACGGCGAGCGACTGGTTCGAGTTGATGTAGGGATCCGAGAAGTCGATGGCTTCCTTGCGCTCGTCCGTGATCGTCATAGCGGATGCGATCATGTCGAACTCGGTTCCGGCCTGCATGCCGGCGATGAGCGCATCGAACTTGTAGGTCTTGAACTCGACCCCGACGCCCAGCCTCTCGCCGACGGCATTCATCATGTCAACGTCGAAACCCTCGGTCACGCCATTGACGACGTTCTCAAACGGCGGGTAGGCCGTATCGGAACCGACGATGATCTTGCCCTCGGTGATCGTGGTGAAGGCAGGTGCCTCGGCGGCGGGCTCGGCGGCGGGCTCCTCAGCGGGCTCCTCGGCACCACACCCGGCAAGGCCCATCAGGCCAAGCGCAAGCATCAGTGCGAGCAGAAGCGAGAGCAGTTTACGACTCTTCAACATCATTCCTCCTCGTTCACGGTTGTCTGTCCCCTCGCGCCACAACCATCGGCGGCGCTTGCGAATCACAGTGCATAATCATACACCTCTTCTGCACGCCCGCGAGCCTGTTCCAGCGTATGCAAACGGGCAGTAATGGTATGCATTCACGTCGCTGATTCATGCAGGCGGACGCATCGGCTGTATACGAAACGAGCGTCCTAGGGCGCGGAGGTGGATGCCTCGGATGCCGGCAGCGACAGCTCGGGAAGCTCCCCCACCCACTTGCGCCGCAGCGTGTCGAGCACACCATCAGCAGCCAACACGTCCAGTGCCTCGCGAACCGCATCACCAAGTGCCGTCGCCTCGGAACCCGTCGCAACAGAGAGCGGTGAGGAGTCTCTGAGCTGTCCGGCGTAGTGCACGGTGGGCAGATCCCGCGCGATGTAGGCCGCAACGAACGCGTCTCCTGCCACGAGTTCGATCTCGTCGCGATCAAGCGCTTCGAGTGCCTCGCGCAGCGTGCCGTAGGACTCGACAGCCTCCTCGCCGAGCTCGTTTATGAGCGTCCAATACGCAAGGCTGTCCTGCTGAGCGCCGATGAGCTCAACGTCAAGGGTGTCGAGCGTGAGTGAGGGCTCCACGGATTGCGTGGAGCCCGTCGAGACGAAGAAGGCAGGCCCGTTGGTCGCATACGTGCCGGAGAGCGCCAGCGAGGAAAGCTGCGGACCGTCAAGTGGCACGGACAGCACCACGTCGACGGAGCCATCGGCGAGAGCCGTCGCCGCATCTGACGGCTTCACGTCCACGACGGTAAGGGTCAGACCGAGCTTGTCGGCGAGCGCCGCCGCCACATCCACATCAAGCCCCGCCTCGCGCCCGGCATCGACGCCCCCGAAGGGCGGAGTGGAGAGATCGATACCGGCGGTGAGCGTGCCCGCGGTGATGATCGCGGGAGGTGCCACCATCGGCGTCGGCTCGGGCTCGCTGGGCTTCGCGCACCCGGCAACGAGCAGGGCGCCTGCGAGCATCATGACCGCGAGTACAGGTACGAGCCGTCTCATGCCGCCCCCTTGTGTCTCCGGAGTGCTTCCGCCCGGCTGACCTGGTCTTTGACCCCACACTCGCATACCGGGGCGTTCGCTTGATGCAATCTCACTAGTGACCCTCTCGCCCGCCAGCCTGGATGGCCGGACCGAACGGTACGACTTACCCCTAAGACGCGCCATGCTCGCGCGACGCCACGAAGGCGCCGGCTTACGTGGGTCCTTTGGGCCGCGTCTACCATGGACTAGGGTGCTTGCGCACCCGCAACCACAGACCCGGGCGGAAGCGAGTGCGATTCTAGCACGCCGGACATCGCGCACGGCACAGCGCCTCACCACGCCCGGGCCAGCACCGCCGCTCGGACCGCCCCGGCACCCGCCGACAGGATCGCCTCGGCAGCGGCGTCAAGCGTGGCGCCCGTCGTCAACACATCGTCGACGATCAGCACGCGCGCTCCGACGGGCAGCTCCGCGTTCGCTACGGCGAACGTCCCGGCGGCGTTGCTGGCCCGATCGGCCTTGTCCAGCACACGCTGGTCACGGGCTCGCCCCCTGGTCAGGATCGCTCGCGGCTCAAGCCCGAACTCCTCGGCGACCGGAGCGGCGATCCCCCACCCGTGGTCAAAGCCGCGTCGCCTCATCGCAGCAGCCGTGGCCGGAACCCAGGTGACCACATCCGGCCACTGCGGCCACGCGCGGAGAGCAACGTGGGCGAGCATCCGGCCGAGCACCGCGCCAAGACGCCGCTCGCTCGCGTCCTTGTGGATGACGACGCTCCGAGCCAGTGCTCCGTCAAGCACGCCCAGCGACACGCACGCCTCGAATGCGAACTCGCTTCGCCAGCATTCAGTGCACACGAGAAACCCGAAGGGGGCGCCACACCGCGGGCAGGCATAGGTAGGCTCCACGCGCGGCAGCGAAGCGTCGCAGGCCTCGCACAACAGCGCTCCGGGCATCTCGCACCCGGCACACCGGGTCGGCGCGAACAACTCGGCTACTCCGTGTAGAAATGGCAAGGCGCCGCCCTTCGTTCAGCGACGCGCGGGCGAGGTTAGCCGACTACCGCCTGAATCAGCGGGATGGTCACCGCCGACAGCACGGTCGTCGTGAAGATCGCCGAGGCGATGAAGTCCGAGTCGAGCCCGAAGCGCTCACCCACCACGAGGGTGAGCATCATCGTCGGCATGCCCGCCTGCAATGTCGCAACCTGCAGTGCCTGACCACTCAGCATCACATCACCGACGAGCAGCGCGATCATCGGTGCCAGCGCCAGCCGCACCACGGAGACCAGCCCGACGTCGACGGCACCGCGCACGAGCGAGCGGGGTTTGAGAGCGAGCCCCACGGACAGCATGATGAGTGGCGCCACGAGATTAGCGAGCAGGTCCAACCCGGAACTTACCGCGCTCGGAATCGGCAGGGGCCGCGCGATCAGCCCCGCCGCAAGAGCGATCACCGCCGGGAAGGTGAGAAGCTCGCGAACCAGGTTGACTCGCGTGTTCCCGCCGCCGAGCCGGGCCGCGACAGGCAGCCCGATCAGGACCAGGGCGAACACCGTCCCGAACACGTCGGAGAACACCGCCATCGGGACAGCGGCGGCGCCGAGAACCGCTGCCGCCACCGGGTAGCCGATGAACCCCGTGTTGCCGAAGGCGGCAGCGAGGAGAAATGCTCCCCTGCGCTGCGGATCGTGGGCGCGCACGCGCGAGAGCACCCAGGCGATACCGAACGCCGCAGCGAACGCGATCCAGGCCACGGCGACCACCCGCCAGACATCGCCGCCGAGCTCAGCGCCACGGACGGCCTGGAAGATGAACACCGGAAGACCCACGTAGACGATAACCGCGTTGAGCGTCTTGGCATCCTCGGCGCGCAGAACTCGAAATGCCCTCAGAAGCGCCCCGACCCCGACGATCGCGGCAAACGTGAGGATCGTCGACGTAAGGACGCTCGGCTGCACCAGCGGTCCCTAGCGCTCGAGATCGAGTTCGTGCAGGCAACCCGAGCCAATACAGTGCACGGCGAGCGCCATCTCATAGTCAGGTTCCGGACGGATCACGCCACGCTCGGTGATGAAGGCGGTGATGTACTCGCCGGGTGTCACGTCGAACGCGGGGTTGTAGATCTCGACCCCCGGAGGCGTCGTCTTGAACCATGCATCGAAGCTGTATCCTCCGCCCTTGCGCTCCAGGAGCATCTGATGCCCCTTCTGCAGCGGTACCTGGTACGCGCCTTCCTTCGTGAGCAGGTCGAATGCCCGTGACGCGTCTTTGCTGTCCGGATCGAAGACGCCCGAGACCGTGACTCCTTCGACCTCGCGCGGGTCACGTTCCTCGATCACGATCTGCGAACCGTCCGACAGGGTGAGGTCAACCGTCGAGGAGGGAGCCGCGACGTAGAACGGGATGTCGTGGGCCTTGGCAAGCACGGCGAGTCCGTAGGTGCCGATCTTGTTCGCCGTGTCGCCGTTGGCGCAGATGCGATCGGCGCCCACGATGACCGCGTCGACCCACCCGTTCTTCATCACCGCCGCTGCCATGCTGTCGGTGATAAGCGCGCTCGGCACGCCGGCCACCATGAGCTCCCATGCAGTCAGGCGTCCGCCCTGGTTGACGGGACGCGTCTCGTCGACCCACACGTGCTCGATCTTGCCCTGCTCGTGCGCGGCGAACACGACGCCAAGCGCGGTACCGAAGTACGCCGTGGCGAGCGATCCGGCGTTGCAGTGCGTGAGTATCTTCGCCTTCTCGGGGAGAAGCGCCGCGCCGAAGTCCCCCAGAATGCGGTTGCGGGCCTCGTCCTCGTCAACCATGCTCGCGGCCTCTTGCACGATCAGTTCGCGCAGATCCTCGAGCGGCTTGTCACCGTTCTTGAACGCGAAGACGCGCATGCGCTCTGCGCCCCAGCGTAGGTTGACGGCGGTCGGACGGGCAGCGGTTATCTCATCCACGACCTCGACGAGACGATCGAGGTACTCGTTGGGATCGTCGTACTGAACGCCCTCTGTCTCGCTCCACAGCCCGACGGCCAGTGCCGCTGCGACGCCCAGCGCGGGTGCGCCGCGTACTGCGAGCGACTTGATGGCCACGATCACTCCGTCGTAGGTATTGCAGGCCAGCACGTCACCTTGCAGCGGCAGCCGCGTCTGGTCGATGAGATAGACGACCGGGCGGCCTGATGTCTCGTCCTCGCCCCACCAGATGGTCTTCGGGATGTCGTTGATGGCCATGCGATTCTCCTTGGCGTGTCGCGTGCGTGACGGCGAATAGGATAGCAGCGAATGCAAAGAGGGCGAGCCCGCGGGCGTACGAACGAGCGCCCCGGGCGGGTATGCCAAAGGCGCTCGATTACTCAGTATATGCGCGGAATCGAACCTTCTAGCAGGTGCCCTCTTCCCAAGAGCACAGGTACTTCTCCTGCTCCTCGGTCAGCACGTCGATGTGCACGCCCATCGACGCGAGCTTGAGCGCGGCGATCATCTGATCGATCTCCTCGGGCACGTCATAGACGCCCGGCTCGAGCTCGGCGGCCGCGGCAGCCATGTACTCGGCGCACAGGGCCTGGTTCGCGAAGCTCATGTCCATCACATTGGCAGGGTGACCCTCGGCGCACGCCAGGTTGACCAAGCGGCCGTCGGCGAGCAGGAAGATCTTACGCCCGCTCTCCATCACGAACTCCTCGACCAACGGACGAACCTCGCGGTTCGAGACGGCCATCTCACGCAGCTTGGGGATGTTGATCTCGGCGTTGAAGTGGCCCGAGTTGCAGATGATCGCGCCGTCCTTCATCACGTCGAACATCGCGACGTCGATGACGTTGATGTCGCCGGTGACCGTGACCCACACATCGCAGATCTTGGCGGCCTCGACGGCGGGCATCACGCGGTAGCCGTCCATGACAGCCTCGAGCGCCTTGAGCGGATCGATCTCACAGACGACTACGTTGGAGCCCATGCCGCTCGCACGCATCGCGATGCCGCGGCCACACCAGCCGTAGCCGGACACGACGAGCGTGCGGCCGGCGAGCAGCCGGTTCGTGGCGCGGATGATGCCGTCGAGCGTGGACTGGCCGGTACCGTAGCGGTTATCGAAGAGGTGCTTCGTCATGGCCTCGTTGACCGCGACGATGGGGTACTTCAGCGCGCCGTCCTCGGCCATGGCGGCCAGGCGGATCACGCCGGTCGTGGTCTCCTCGGTACCGCCGATGATGTGCTCGAGCTTCTCGGGGAACTCGGCGTGGATGCGGCCGACGACGTCCGCGCCGTCGTCCATCGTCATCTGCGGGTTGTGCTCGATGGCGGCGTCGATGTGCGCGTAGTAGCTCTCGGTATCCTCGCCCTTGATGGCGTAGGTGCGGATGCCGTAGTGCTGCACGAGCGCCGCGGCCACGTCGTCCTGGGTCGAGAGCGGGTTGCTCGCGCACAGCACGATGTCAGCGCCGCCGGCGGCCAGCGTGCGCATCAGGTTCGCGGTCTCGGTGGTGACGTGCAGACACGCGCTGATGCGGATGCCGTCGAGCGGCTTCTCGGTCTCGAAGCGGTCGCGGATGCTGGCCAGAACGGGCATGTCGGCATCCGCCCACTCGATGCGCGCCTTGCCGGCATCGGCGAGCGAGAGGTCCTTTACGTGGTGATCCATCATGATTCCCTTCGATACGTGGCGCGCGCGTCGTTGCGCCGCCCCGGTCATTCACAGCCGAGAGAGTATAGCAGCGTCGAAGGGCGCCGCGTGTGACCGGCACCCGCGTCCACCGGGAATCCCTCGCGTGATGAGTCAGTTGGTGACGGTGACCTTGCAGGTCATGCGAACTCCGTTGCGGACGGCGACGATCGTCGCCGTCCCCCGTCCGCGCCCGGTCACGACGCCGGTGCTGCCGACCGTGGCTACGGCACGATTCGTACTGGACCACCGAATCACACCCGATCCGCCAGTGACCTTCAGGGTCTGGCGCGCACCGCGCCGAAGCGACGTCTTCGTCCTACTCAATCGCGGATTCGTCACAACCACTTGGGAGGTCATCGATGCTCCTCCTCGGACCGCCTTGATCTCAGTCCAACCAGCCTTGCGCCCGGTCACGACGCCATCGGAGTTCACGGATGCGATGGCGGGATTCGCGCTGCTCCATATCGCAGAGCCCGAGCCGCCTAGGATCGTGAGAGTCTGCTTGGTCGCGAGCGGAAGGGATAGCTCGATTCGGTTGAGCATCGAGTCGACGGGAGTGACGAAGACGCTCTCGCGCCAAGACGGGACGTAGCCCTCGCCGCCGGAATCATATGCGTAGTTGTAGCCGATGCTGGCGTAGGCGAGTCCGAGGCGCTCGTTCACGCGAACCCCCGCCGGAGTCCATTTGTACGACGGCATCGAGCTGGTTCTGGTCGCCCCCGTTACCGTGTCATAGACGCGCAGCGTTCCGTTGGTGGTTGTCATCAGGACGATGTTCCTGCCCTCATCCACGGCGAGTCCCGTGAGGGGTTCCGAGGCGAATCGACGCAAGACCCGGAGCGTCGATCCATCCAACTCATAGACGCCGAAGCCATCATCTGGGGTCGCGAAATCACCCATGGTCGTGACGTAGACGCGGGCGGTGCGCTCGTTCGCCGCAACGAAGTACTGAGCCTCGGAAGCGGCTACCGGCAGTTCGATTGTCAGCGCGCCGAGCGTGCTCTCGTCGACAACAGAAAGGCCCGAGTCCAAGACCAGCACATAGACTTGTCTCGCCCTCGTGTCTACCGCGATGGCGGCCGGATAGCTCGCGGACGGAAGCGCGACGCGGGCGACGACTTGATTACTGCTGCAGTCGATGACCTCCAGGAAGTTGCGCGTTCCACCTTCATCGGAGTACTCACTGGACAAGGCATACAATCGACCCGTAAGTTCGTTCACAACCGGGGCGAGGTACGACAATCCCCTGAAGCTCATGGTCTGAACCGCACCCGTCGCTCCACTGACTGCGCTTATCGCATGCCTGCTGTCGTCCTCCTCGCTGTGACTGACGTAGGCCACCCCTGTTGCCTCGTTGACCGTCACCCCCGTCGGAGAGTCTCCGACGGGAACCGTTCGTACGTAGTACGTTGTGCCATCGATGATGCTCAGGGTGCCCGAGCCGTAGTTCGCAACGAAGATCCGGTTCGCGCGAGTGTCAACAGCGACAGCGGTAGGACGCAATCCGACACCGATAGACGTCACTGAGTTGGTCACACCGTCGATGATCGCAACAGAGTTCGACGAGGGGTACGCCACATAGGTCTTGTTCGTCACCTCGTTCACAGCGATGCCGGCTGGAACCTTGCCCCGCATCAGGAAGGCTGCTTCGGCCGTCTCAGGCGACGTCGCAATCGAAGCCGTGGCCAGCATGGCCACCGCCAGCACGCCTCTTGCGCAGATTCGAATTGTCTTAGATCCGGACCATTCCATCCAAGTCCCCCCGTTTCTTGAGCATTCGCTCGATTACCACGGTGATGTCTCCGTCGTAGTCCCCGTAGATTCCCGAGACGCCTTCTCCGCTGCTCTGGGCTAGTGGTACCTACCCTCAAGCTTCAGCCGCTCGTAGTGCTTCGGGTCGCGCTGCTTGATGGGGCGCGCCGGGTTGCCGCCGGCCACGGTCAGCGGCTCGATGCGACCTGCGACCACCGCACCCGCAGCAATGATGGCGCCTTCGCCAATGGAGGCACCGGGCAGCACAAGGACGTCGTCGCCGAACCACACGTTCTCGCCGATAGTGACGGGTTTGCGCACGACCTCGCTGTCGTACGGCAGTGCGGTCGCGCCCTCCCAGCGGTGGTTCACGGTGATGATCTTGCAGCCGCGCCCGGAGTGAAAGTTGTCGCCGAAGGTCACGCCGCCATCGCCGTGAACGGTCATGCCGTTGAAGTGGCAGTTTGCGCCGATGCGCACGGTGCGGCCCGGCATCTGTGTGCGACCGTTCACGCGCAAGCCCGGTCCCGCCTCGGCCGCGCGCAGCCTCACAAGCGACGTCCAGTAGGCTCGCGCCCACGCGCGCCGAGCGGGCTTCGTGAACCCGCCCACCTTGCCCGCGATGCGATGCCAGATGCCGAACAGTGCCTCGAGCAACGTGCGTCCCTTCCCTATTCCGACGTAAACCGCCCGAGTACCGCCTCGAGCAGGTCACTCATCGCTTCGGCGGCGTCGCGTCCGGCCTGGAGCACCTCCGCGTGGCTGAGCTCGGCTCCTCCCGCCACGTTCGTCACGAGTGAGAGTCCCAGCACGCGCAGCCCGAGCGCCCGTGCGGCGATGACCTCGGGTACGGTAGACATGCCCACGGTGTGGGCCCCGGTGCGACGCAGGTACTCCACCTCGGCGGGCGTCTCATAGCTCGGGCCGAGGAGTCCCGCGTATACGACCTCGGTGAGCTTCAGCCCGGCGCGGTCAGCCTCCTCGCGCGCGATCGCTCGCAACGCCGGGTCGTAGGCGTCGCCCATCGGCACGAACGGGGTGCCGCCGGGCGGCCCGGGCCATCCCACGAGCGGGTTATCGCCCGTGAGGTTGATGTGATCGGCGATAAGCGTGACGGAGCCGGAACGCAGCGACGGGTCGATGCCGCCCGCGGCGTTCGTGACGACGATGGTCTCGCACCCGAGCGCCGCCGCAAGGCGCGAAGGCCACGCCGCATCGAGCGCGGTCACACCCTGGTAGCGGTGCACGCGGCCGAGAAACGCCACGACCGGCGCTCCGGCCAGCGTGCCGACGACGAGCTCCCCGGCATGCCCGGCCACCCCCGCCTTCGGACGCGGGTGGCTCGCAAGCTCGGCGAACGGGATGCGTGCCGCGACGTCCATGCGGTCGGCGAGCATCCCCAGGCCGCTGCCCAGAACCAGCGCCACCCGAGGCGAGACCCCGCTGGCGAGAATGCGCTCGACATCGACCTGGTCTACCGCGAGCGTGTCGTTCATCGCGACTCCCCTCCTGCGACCTCGGACAGCGCCGCTGCCATCGCGGCAGCTTGACCTTGTCGGCTGTACCGGGCCACGGCTTCCCCATCGGGCTCGCTCAGTACGTTCCCCTTCGCCTTGAGTTCGGCGAGCCGCACGAGTTCGCGCGCAAGGGCCTCGACGTCGTCCGGGTGGATGACGCTGCCACCGCAGGTCTCGGCGAGGACCGCTGCGGGCATCCCGTCATCCGGACCCACGATGAGCACCGGCATGCCCATGCCGAGGTACTCATAGAGCTTGGCGGGGCACGACCCGGCCGCGCCGGGCATGTCGGCGATCAGCAGCACGCCGACATCAGCGCGCGCCGTGCGCTCAAGCGCTTCGCGATGCGGCAGGTAGCTGGTGAGCACCACCTCGTCGCTCAACCCGGCCGCTTCGATGCTCGCCTCAAGCCCGTCGGGCCACGAACCCACGATCTCGAAGCGAATCTCCGAGTCCGAGAGCTCGCGTGCGCGCGCAAGGGCGGTCAACAGCGGCGCCGGATCCGAGTGCCCCGCGTACACCTTGCCCATGAAGACAAGCGTCAGCGGGCCCGAGGAGTCGGGAGCGTGCGCCGGCAGGTCGCTCGCATCGAAGCCGTTGGCGATCACGCGCGTGGCGCGGGCACCGAAGCGGCGGGCCTCCTCGCCGATCGCCGGAGCGGTACACGTCACGAGGTCGGCCACGGGCAGAGTCTTGCGCTCGATCCGATTCGACAGCCAGCGATGAAACGCGGTGGGCATGCGCACCACGGGGTTCGTGTCCCAGCCGTCGCGCATGTCGAGTATCAGTGGCACACCAAGTCGGCGAGCGACGCGCGCGCCTACTACAAGCGAGGAGAACGGCGGACCTGTCGCGACGACGGCATCGACACCCGCTTCGCGCCCGAGCTGCTCGGCCGCACGGACCGCGCTGGAGCGCCAGAAGGCGGCGTCGTCGGGCACGGCGATGAAGCGGGCGATGCGGCTGGAAAGCGGCGTGCGAGTGACCCCGCGCGGCGCGGGAGCGCTGCCGACAGGCGCGGCGGGCGTGCCCGAGCGCCCGCGCACCTTGCGTGCGAGGCGCTTCGCAGGCTCGATGGCGGCGGCGACCGCTGCGGCGACATGTCGGTGCGGGATGCGCCGGACCTCGACGCCGACGACCTCGGCAAGCAGCGACTCATCGCGAGATCGCCGCGCGACCGGCTCGGCGGTCAGCACAAACGGCGTCCACCCTGATTCCGGCAGGTAGCGGCACATCTTCGCCCAGCGCTGCACGCCACCGCCGCCCGCGGGCGGGAACTCGTAGGTGATGACGAGGACCTTACGCACGTCGGCCGCCTTTGCCGCCGAGGCCCTCGTACGCCGCTACGAGCCGTCCCGCCGCGGCCTCCCAGTTCAGGTGCTCCTCGACGATCGCGCGGCCGCGCGCCCCCATCTCGGCGGCAAGCGAGGGATCGTCCTTGAGCCGCACCAGAACCGCCTCGACAGCGGCATCAGACGCCTCGACCGCGAATCCGATGCGCTCGGCCTCCACGTACTCGCCGACCCAGGTTCCAGAGCTGACGAGCGAGGGCAGCCCGCAGGCCATCGCCTCCATCACCTTGACCGGCATGTGGATGCGCGCGTTGCCCACCGCGGCGTCGTAGAGCGTGTAGACGCAGTCCTGACCGCGATACAGCGCGGGAATCTCGTCGTAGTTCACGCGCCCGATCACGGTGACGCGCGGCTTGCCCTCTGCGTGGCGAGCAACCTCCTCGGCCCCCACCCCGCCGCCGGCGAGCAGACACGTCATATCCTCGTGGCGCTCGACGATGTCGACGAGCAGCTTGAGCGAGTCGGTGTAACGCTTCTGGCCGATGTAGCACACGGCGAAGGGCCGGTCACCACGCGGCTCGCCGTCGGGCGAGTAGCGATCGAGGTCCGGCGCGTTATCGACTACGACCACCGGGCCATCGAAGCTCCGACGGTAACGATCGGCCATACCCTCCCAGGCGAGCACGACGAGCGAGGCTCGCTTCAGGCCCTGCCTCTCGACGCGGTCGACGCCCGCGCGCACGAGCGGCCCGATCACCGGCTTGCGCGGCACGACGCGCGATTCGCGATACAACTCGTGGAAGTCGAGCACGAGGTGAGCGCCCGAGTCCTCTACTGCAGCGAGGCCTGCGGGCACGGTGTCCATGTCGTGGCAGTGCACGGCGCTCGGCGAGAGTTCGCGTGCCCGCGCGGCGGCGGCGTCCCAGAACGCGCGGTACAGCGGGAGCGCCTTGGGGCCGGAGCCGTGGTTCGCGCGCGGTCCGAGGCGCTCGATGGCGATGCCGCTGCGCACCTCGCGCTCGGGCGCGGCGCCTGCGCGGTCCCAAGCCAGCACGGTAACGCGCCAGCCGGCGGCGATGAGCGCGACCGCTTCCTTCTCGACGCGCGGGTCGGTCACGAAGTCGTTCGTGAGCAGCATGACCACACTGCGCTCGCTCACTTGGCCCCTCCGCTCGCCGGCCGCAGGGTCAGGCCGCGATAGACGTCCAGCAGCCGCTCGCGCTCCAGTCCCCAGTGGTGGCGCGCCAGTGCGGCCTCGCGAGCGCGCGCGCCGATGGTGGCCAGCGGCTCCTCGCCATCCAGAAGCTCGCGGACTGCGGCGACGATCGATGCGGGATCGAGGGGGTCGGCGATGAGCGTGCCGACGCGCTCGTCGCGCACGACCGCCGCCATCTCGGGAAGGTCACTGGCGACGACGGGCACGCCCACCATCATGTCCTCGAAGAGCTTGTTGGGGGCCGCGTAGACGTACGAGAGGCACGAGCCGACGATCGGGATGAGACCGGCATCGGCGCTCGCGGTGTAGCGCATCATCGTCGCGTACGGCACGGCCCCGACAAGGTGCACGCGATCGCTCAGGTCGAGTTCGGTCACGCGGGCCGACAGCGTGTCGGCGAGCGCGCCCCATCCGACAAGCGCCAGCGCGCAGTCGGGCAGCTCGACCATCGCCTGCACCAGTTCGGGCAACCCGCGGTTCGGGGCGAGGATTCCCTGATAGATCAGCAGGTAGCGCGCGCTGTCACCGAGCATCGCGGCGCGCCACGGTTCGTTGCGCTCCACTACCTCGACGCGCTCGGGGACGTTTCTCACGACCACCGGGCGCTCGATGTCATAGGTGCATGCAAGGATGTCGGCACGCCCGTGATCGCTCGTGATGTTTGCGGCCGCGCGGCGGATGAAGAAGCCCTCGTACGCGGGCGCAAGCACCTTCCACCATCGTTTGGAGGTCCATGGCCAGTTCCGATGCAAGTTCAACTCATCAGAGTCATACACGAGTACCGCTCCGCGGCGCTTCGCTGCGAGCCAGCTCACCAGCAGCGGATAGATGTCGCGCGGGTTGTAGACGTCGGCGTCCTCGGCAAGCGCAGCACGATACGTGCGCCACACCGCCTCGACGAAGCGGGCCGGGCGCGTCCAGCGCGGCCACTGGCGCGACTTGAGCTCCACGCGGCGCACGACGTAGCCATCGCGCTCCTCGAACGCGGGCGTCTCGGCGTCCTTGATGGCGACGAGCACGACGTCCCAGCCGTCGGCGGCCAGCGTGCGTGCCGAACGGTCGACGCGCGCCAGATAGCGCGACGAGTTGTACTGCACGATGCAGACCTTGCGGCGAGAAGCCACGTTGCAGCCGGCCTACGCCACGGCGCTGCGCGTGCGCAGCCACTCACGGATACCGACGATGGCAAGCCCCACGAGTAGTCCCACGAGCGCGCCCTGCAGCAGCGCCGACAGCGCGAGACCGCCGGTCGTGGACTGCGCGACCGACGGCACGCCGGGCACCATGGACCGGAGGACCTGCAGCTCGGCGTTCTGCGCTGAGGCCAGCGCGTCGCTGGCGGAGAAGATCTGGTTGCGGTTGACGACAAGCGCCTGCTCGTAGCCAGCACGCTCGGCGCCGGTTGCCTTCGCCGCCAGCGCAAGGAGCGCCTTCTCGCCCTGCTCGAGCTCGGCCTTGCGCTCGGTCATGCGCTTGATGATCTCGCCTTGGACCTGCAGGTAGACATCGAAGCGCTGCAGAATGTACGCACTCGACGCGTCCGCGATCGCCTTGGCGTACGCCTCTGCATCCGCCTCAGAGCCCGCCTTCGCCGTGAAGATCACCGTGCGCCGGTCGCCGCTGTCGTTCTTCGCCGCGACCACGCCATCGAGCGCGCCCTTCTGAAGCCCCAGCGACTCCTCGGCATCGCGCCGCACGATCGCGAGCGTCGTAGCCCCGACCAGGTCGTCAGGACTCGGGGGATTCTGGGGACCTGATGCCGTGCCGGCGATAGTCACGCGCTGTGTCCCCGTGAAGCTCGTCGTGGGCATCTGGCGGGTGGCGAAGTACGCCACTGCGACGCCCACCAGCACGGACACGAGCACGATGACCCAGCCGCGCCGCACGGCGCCGGGCAGTCCCGAGCTGTCCTGCGTCATCAAGCACTCTCCTTCGAAGAGGTGAACGATGCGGCCGTGAGGCTCGCCCCGATAAGGAACCAGAGGAACTTGCTCGTCTCCATACTGTACGTCACCGACTGCACCAGCAGAACGGCCGCGCCCGAGGCCGTGGCCGCGAGCAGTACGCGCACGAGGTGCGGCGAAGCGGGCACGAGCAGCGCCCGAACCAGCCGCAACCCGGTTGCGGCGAGCGCGCCCACGAAGCCGATCAGCCCGAGGATGCCGACTTCCACGAGCAGCGTGAAGTAGGTGGTGTGGGACTCCAGCAGGTCAGCAGGCAAGTCATAGGGGCGGTACGCCGGGATGATCTCTTTCCACATGCCCGGACCGATGCCTATCGGGTTGTCGGCGAACATGGCCATCGCCGCCTGCGCCAGGTAGACGCGGTTGAGCGCGCTGCTCTCGTCGCCGATGCCGAGCACCTTGTCAGCGACCCAGCGCGGATCGAGCACCACCACCACGAACACGGCGAGCAGACCGGCTCCCGCACCGAGCAGCGCGATCTTGGTACGCGTCCTGACCGGCGACAAGATGACCGCAAGCACGCCACCGACCACGAGACCGAGGAACGCGCCGCGCGACAGCGTCGCCACAACGCCGAGCACCGCAGCGCCGACGAGCGCCCACAGCGCGGTGGCCCGAAGCCAGCGCTTCTCGCCAAGCGCAAGCGGCACCGCCGTGATCGCCGCGGCCGCCAAGACACCGCCGAAGATGTTGGGGTCCTTGAAGAAGACGCGTGCCCGGATGCCATCCGCAGTCGTCTTGTAGACCTCCTGCACCGAGAAGATGCCCACCCTCTCCGCCACGGCGAGCACACCGAGCCCTGCGGCGACCACCGCAAGCGCAACCAGCACGCGATAGAGCTGCTCCGGCGTCGGCGCCAGCAGCATCACGAGGTAGACGAGCACCACGCTTGAGGCGAGACTCACGAAGGCGACGGCTGAGGCGGGCCCATTCACCGCCGCCGGCACGACAGTCAACGCCGCTGCGAGCATCAGCGCGAGCCAACCGTCGATACCCGACGCGCTCAGCTTGGCGCGCCCGGTGAGGACGAGGCCGACGACGAACAGGAGCGTCAACCCCAGTACGGCCTGGTAGGCGGTCACCGTCGCCGGGCCCACCTTGGCCAGACGGCCCATCACGTCGAGGGCAGAGGTGGCCAGTAGCGCGCCGAGCGCGACCTCCGGATAGGCAGGCAGCCACAGTGCCCCCGCGACAGCGAGCAGAACCCCCGCGGCCAGCAAGGGGACGAACCCGCCCGGCATCAGCGCGACGACGCACGCAAACCCGGCGATGGCGCACCACGCGGCGGTGGCACGGCGATCGTCGGCGAGCAAGTGAAAGGAAGTGGCTGAAGGTTGCGTCATGACGTACGTGGTATTCTACCAAACGGTTCGTGGGCGTCTGAGCGCCTCTCGCACAGGCGCTAATCGCCACGATCCGTACAACCGATTCCGGGAGACGTAGTAGTGCATATCGCAGCCCACCGGATCGCGCGTTTCGTGCTCGGCGCCCTGTGCGCCGTATCCTCGCTGACGCTCGCCGCCCCTTCGCCCGCCCTCGCGGCAACCACCTTCCACGTGACCGGTCGCGGCTGGGGCCATGGCATCGGCCTGTCCCAGTACGGGGCACGCGAACTAGCCAGGCGAGAGAACCCCGACACCGGAAAGCCCTACACCGGTGCCGACATCATCCGCTACTACTACGGCAACACCTCGCGCACCAAGGTGGAGCTGGTGTCGCCCAAGAGCGTCTACGTTCGCGTGGACCCGGCCGCGTCGTCGTCCACCGCCTATCACTCGAAGAAGGCGTGGACACTGCGCGCCGGCAACACCGCCAACCGCCTCGTCGTCAAGGCGAGCAACCTGCCCACCGCCGGCGTTCCCGTGCCCGCGGACGGTTGGTACCGCTTCGTCCCCAACGGCGAGGGGATCGCGGTCTATCGCGGCTCCACGCAATGGAAGCCCAACGGCGTCTCGCGACTCAATGGAACCGTGACGGTCTCCGAGGTCGGCGGCGTCTCACCGCGGCTCGTCCAGGTCTTCGAGAAGACGGGCCTGTTCGGCAGGGCGTACAACCGGTACCGCGGCAGCATGCGAATCACCGCGCGCAGCGGACTGCTGAAACTGATCAACCAGGTCTCGCTCGAGGATTACCTGTACGGCGTGATTCCCCGCGAATCCCCCGCAAGCTGGGGCGACGAAACCCCGGCTGCACTGCAGGCCCAGGCCATCGCCGCGCGCAGCTACGCGTACCCGACCGTGGGCGAGCTGTTCACGACCACGATGAGCCAGGCCTACCAAGGACACTCGGCGGGGTCTGACCGCAGCGCCACCCAGATGTGGGAGGACCGCCGCACGAACGCCGCCGTGGACGCCACCCGCAGCAAGATCGCGCGCTACCACTGGCCCGACGGGCGCACCGAGATCATCCGCACGTTCTTCTCGGCCGCCAGCGGCGGTCACACGGCGAACCTCGAAGACGTCTGGACCAGCGGCACCCCCAAACCGTACTACGTGGGCGTGCCCGACCCCGACGTGTCGAGCACCTTCCACGCGAAGTGGCCCAACGCCATCTCGTACTCCGACGCCGCACTGGCGGCGAAGCTTCGCGCCGGCTCGCGCACCCGCTCGGCAAGCGAGCCCTCCCCCGCGACCGTCACCGGCGTCACCATCACCCGCGCGAAGAACGGCTCGGGCTACGCCGTATCGGTGAGAACGGCCTGGTCCAACGGCAAGACCCATACGACATCCGGCGACGCGTGGCGCAACGCGCTCGGCCTGCGCTCGACCAAGTTCTCAGTGGGCAAGAACTTCGTCCCCAAGCCGCCGGTCGTCGGTAACCCCGCTCCGCCTCCCCTCACGCGATTCGAGCAGTCCGAAAGCAAGCTCGCGACCACGGGTCCGTGGCTGACCTCCAAGAGTTCGATCTTTTCCGGGGGCTCGAGGCTGTACACCCAGACACCGAACGCGTGGTTCTCGGCACGCTTCAAGGGTACCCGCGTGCTGTGGACCGGCACGGTCGGCCCGGCCTACGGCATGGCCGACGTCTACATCGACGGCGAGCGCGTCAAGACGGTCGACCTCTATCGCGCCGAAAGCGCCACCAAGCGCTCCCTGTTCTCCGACTACGGACTCACTGACGGCGAACACCGGCTCGACATCCGCGTGCTCGACCGCCGCCATGCGTCGTCGAAGGGCTCGCGCGTCGACGTTGACGCGATCAGCATCACCGGCGAACTGCTGCAGGCCAGCACGCCACGCCGGCGCACCGACGACAGCAACCCCGTGCTCTCCTGGGTCGGTGGATGGGCCAAGACGAGCGAGGACCCTGAGCTGTACTTCAAGCGTCAGACCTACACCGACACCAAAGGCGCGAAGCTCTACTTCGCGTTCACGGGCACAGGTTTCGACTGGATCGCGCGCGTCGCGAACACCGGCGGCATGGCGAGGGTCACGGTCGACGGTAAGACCCCGGTGACGGTCGACTCATACAACGCCGAGACCGAGGCGGGCCAGATCGTTCACCGCGTCGAGGGACTCCCGTGGGGCCGCCACACCGTCAAGATCGAGACTCTGGGCACCAAGCGCGCCGAGTCGAAGGGCACGCGGGTGGCTGTCGACGCGATCGATGTGCTCGGTGGGCCGCTCACCACTCTGATGCCGCCCATGGTGCGCGTGCAAGATACGAACCCGGCGGTTGTGTATCGCGGGACCTGGGGAGCGCAGCCGGTGAGAGGCGCGTCCGGCGGCTACGAGAAGCGGGCATCGACTCGCGACGCGAGCGCCACCGTGCGCTTCGACGGGCGCGGGATCCGATGGATGGCGGCCAAAGGCCCCGACCGCGGCACCGCGACGGTCCACGTGGACGGGAAGCTCCGCGGTACCTTCGACCTGTACTCGACCAAGACGACCGCCCAGCAGACGATCTTCCGTGACCTCACGCTGGCGTCAGGCAAGCACACGATCGTCGTCACGGTGAAGGGCGCGAAGCGATCCACCTCGCGCGGTGCCTGGGTCGGCGTGGACGTGTTCGACGTGTGGGGCGTGGCGGTGCGGTAGCGGGGCGGGCGCTATCCGCCAGAAAGCCGGTCGGCGATCAGCGCCGATGCCCATCTGGTCAAGCGGTTCGCCTGGTCCACCATCTGCCTCGCTTCGACCTCGTTCAGCAGGCGCTGCTCGTATGCGACGACGTTCTTCATCTTGAGCAGGCCACCAAGCTGGCGCCGCTGCGTCGCGGCGAACTCCGGAACCAGCTCCTCCAGAAGCGCCATCACCACACCATGGTCCTGGGATGCGCTCCGGATGGTCTCCGAGGCGATCAGTGCAGAGTCCGCCGCACAGATCCCCGCGTGCACCGCGTTCAGACCCGCGGAGTTCCAGCGACCGCTCGCAAGCTCGGAAGCAGCGGCTGTGTTCATCTCGCTTGCCTTCAGCAGCGCGTTGCGAGCCTCAGCTCTGTCGACACCGCGTGTCTCGACCTTCTTCGGCAAGTCCCGCCCACTCCTTAGGTCCCACTCCGGCCACGACGATGGCATCACGACTTATCGACTCGAACAAGGCCGGGGCCCTGAGATGAAGCTCACCCGCTTCGTCAGTCGTATACACGAGCGCCGAAAGCGTCGCCCCGAAGCGTCTGCGAAAGCGCACGCTCTGCTCATCGAGGATTCGCTCCACCGCAGCGTGGGTTTCGCGAGCTGATACCAGGACTACATCCACATCGCTGTCCTCGCCCTGTTCGCCGCGTGCCTGACTCCCGAACAAGACAATGGACACCGTGGTGTTCGCGAAGAGACCGACCAGTTCCTCCTCGATGAGGCTCGGCAGCGCATGCTCAGCCTCAAAGACCGGCGATACGATACGTTCCACGTACACATTGTCCCTGACGAGCATGTGTGCCTTGGAGCGTCCGACTGGGGTCGATTGCACAAGCCCCATCGCTGAGAGTTCCGACAGCGCGTTGCCGACAGCGACTTTGGTGAGATGGGCAAGCTGCGCGATCTGGGTCGCATTCAGCGGAACGCTCACGCCATGAAGGATGCGCAGCACCCGCACGCGACTCCTGTTGCCAAGGATCGCCTCTATGGGGTAGGTAGATCTCATGCGAGTAAAGTGAACCATACCTATTGTAAAGTCAATCGCACCGGTCGACGCCATCGTGGCGTCCATGTGGGGTTGCCACGCGCGAGGGCCAGGCTCAGCGATCCTGCCCCGAGCCCTCAGAACCTACGCTCCGCAGCCGATACCGGCCCGTCTTCCGCGTCCCGACCTTCTCGACGAGCCCTGCATCGACGAGGGGGTTCAGCAGATCCATCGCACCTTGCCGGGATATGGCGAGCGCCTCCCATATCTCGCGGGGGGCCATACTGCCGGCGGCACTGAGCATCTGTAGGAGGCGCTCCTGCTTCGGCCTGAGCGCGATGCGGACACCATCCTCGCCGCCCGCTCGCCGAATCCGGTCCAGCACGGCCTCGAGCGTTGCGCGAATGCCGGCCGCCGCGTACTCCAGCCAGCTCGTCAGTTCGCCGTCCGACGCGTCGACCTTCGAGAGCTCAGCGTAGTAGCGCTCGCGACCCTGCCAGTAGAATTCGTCGACCGAGAAGATGTGGTGAGTGTCGAACCCGCGACGGTACAGCTCCCAGAGCGCCAGGGTCCGTCCGATCCGACCGTTGCAGTCGGCGAAGGGGTGGATCGCCTCAAGCCGATAGTGCACGACCGCTGAGGTCAGCACCGGCGAGAGCTCTCGCGACGGGCCGTTCCACCAGTCGATGAGCTCACGCGTGAGCTGTGACACCGCTTCGGGGCTGGGCGGACGGTGCCTGCCGACCTGCACGCTAATCGAGCGGTACTCGCCGGGAAACCCCTGATCCATGACGTCCGAGGCGAGGATCCGATGCAGTTGCAGAACCGAATCCTCGGTGATGCGCGCGGCATCGGCGTGCTGCTCGATGTAGCGCAGGCCGGCAAGGTAGTTCACCACTTCCTGGCGAGAGCGGGGTAGCCGGGCCGGTGGCGCCGTGTCGTCGGCGATCGCGCGGACCTCCGGCAGAGTGAGTGGATTGCCCTCGATCGCGGTGGATGCGTGCGTGTTGCGCATCCGACTGTCCTTCTGCAGCGCGGGGATCCACGCGAGCTCGACCGATGCGTCGGCGATCTGCTGCCGAAGCACGGCGACCTCCTCGATCGTGCCGAGCAGCTGCGGAGTGATGTCGAAAGAAGGCGAGTAGGACATGTTTTCAGTCAAGCATCTGTCAAGTTATGCGTCAAGCGGTGTGGACCGCGCCCCGCGACCGATTTCTCACCGACGCGGTAGTGAACGACCATTCCACGCTGCAGAGCACGCGGACCGAGACGCGGTGGCCGCTCTGCCTGTGTGAACCTGGCCATCCGGGCGGAAGACCGTCTTGGCCCCAACAGCCCAAGGTCCGGGTGCGGCAGAATCAAGGTGTTGCGGTACGCAAGAGCCGTGCAGTGATGATGGACCCCGCGAGCTTCAGTGCAGCCACAACGACGGCCAAGACCACGATCCACGTGTCAGCGACCCCGGTCGGCAAGAGCGCAATCATCCACACGGCCAATGCGGTGAGCACGATACGCAGGCTCAGAAGTGCAACGCGTGCCCATGGCCCCTTGGGCTGCACGAGGCCCAGCAGGGCAAGCCACCCCCCAGCGATAGCAAGCATCACCTCTGCCTGCAATATCACCACCCAGCAGGGCGCACGACCAATAGAGAGACCAGCAGAAGGATCAGCCAGCCGATGCCGGCGGCCAAGAGGCCGACACCGATGTAGCGACAGCCCGACCGCTTGCGTGAGTACAGCGTCGCCCCGGCCGCAACGATGCCCGGCACGATTACGACTCGCCAGTAGGGGCTGGAAAAGGCGTTCACGAACGAATCGAGAACCGTGGAGCCGCCCTCGACGAAGTCCAGCGCAGCGCCGACGAGCAAGGACACCAGGAGTCCTGCCGGAATCGCGAACCGTGAGGCGGACTCACGCTTGTGCACCCACCACGTCACCGACCAGCCGCTTGCCAGTAACAGGACGACATAACCGGCACTCCGCATCTCGTCGATCGCAGCCGGTCCCATGAGCCGATTCCCCGTAATCTCACATCGAAGTTGAGCGGACTCTTCGGCACAAGGCTGCGGCTTCCTGCCACGGCAGGTCCCCCTACACCCGCTCGATGAACCCCTTCATCACCGGATACGTGGCCTCGATCGCTTCGACGGCGCGCTCGTAGGGCGCGTCATCGCCGGCGATGAAGGCGTCAACCGCCACCATCGTCCGCTCGACGGTGTCCGGTGCGGCCTCGATGCGCGAGAAGCGCCTCTCCAGCCGACGCGGCGCATACGGCAGGGCCGGCAGCAGAGCGCGGCCCAGCGACGGGATCGTCCATGCGCGGATCGACGGGGCTGGCAGCACCTCGGCGAAGCCGCGCCCCCTGCCGTCCTCTTCGAGAAGCACGGACGGCTTGCGGCCCGAGATGAAACGCAGGTGGGCGTGCACGCGGTAGCCGATGTGGAAGTCGCAGTCATCGTAGAAGGCGATGTTGTCGAGGTCGTAGGAGACGTCGCGCACCTCGGCGCCGAGCTCGGCACACCGCCTCGCCATCTCGCCGAAGCGCTCGGCCTCGGCGGGCGTGGTGAACTCATCAGCGGCCAGACCGCGATGGAACGCGGCAATGACCTTCGCACCCGGGAAGCGCTCGATGACGGCGCGTAGCAGCTGAAGGTTCTGATCGGTGAAGCGGGGACTCTGCGGCGTCGTGTAGACGACAGTCTTCACGTCCGCCGGGCGTCGGTACGGCTCGCCCAGGTGACGCAGATCGTAGAAGACCGGGCAGCCCGACATCGTGACGTCGGAGAGCCCCTTGGCCAGCAGCAGGCGCCGCGTGACCGCATCGCGCGTGGATACGGCGAGCGCATCGCCTATCGTGTCGAGGAATGCTTTGGTTTCGGGCGTCCATGCGAAGCGGCGCATCTCGGCGGCATCACCGCGGCTGGCAAACCAACCGACACCCAGCAGCCGCAACGGCACGCCGAGCTCACGAAGCTTCCCCGGGTCGCTGAACAGCGGGTAGATCTGCGGATACATCGACGGCAGCACGCCCGGGCCACCGCCCACGACGACCGCCCGCGCCTTGGCGACGGTCTCTTCGTGCGCGTCGAGCGACTTCCACCTCGGCAGCACCACGATCTCCTCGCCGAGGATCGACTCGATGAGCTTGCACGCGCGATCGACGATCAGGAAGTCGCCGATGTTCTTCTTGGCGCCGGAGAGGACGACGAGCACGTCTTATGCACCGCCCGCCGTGTCGAGGTCCTCGAGCTGCACGAGGTCGTCGGCTGCCAGGTCGCGCGCCAGACGGCGGCCGAGCACCTCGGCCAAGCGAGCGGGCGAGACCCCGGTGCCAGGCCGCTTGAAGTCGACATCGGACTCGGCGAGCACCGTGCCTGCCGCCAGCGGGCGCGCCGCGACGATGCTGCGGCGGGCGAACGAACGGGCGGCCTGCTCGGCCTCGGTCATCTCGCCAAGGTCCTGCGACATGAGGTACGCCTCGCGGCAGTTCTTGACGAGACGCGCGAGTCCCTCGGCGTCGACAGCGTGGTAGTGGTCGTCGCCCAGCAGCGCCTTGTTGAGCGTGAAGTGTTTCTCGATGATCGATGCGCCCAGCGCGACGGCGAGCGGACACGTGAGCTCGGAGTCCTGCGGCTGCGTGTGGTCCGAGTAGCCCAGCACGACGCCGTCGAAGCGCGCGGCCAGAGTGCGCAGGCGCCCGAGGTTGGCGTCGGGCACGGCGGTCGGGTACGACAGCGAGCAATGCAGCAGCCCGACGGGTGCACCGGCGGCGCGCACGGTCTCGACCGCGACCGCGACCTCGTCGAGCGTCGAGGCGCCCGTCGACATGAGCACGGGGCGCCCGTAGGCGGCGACCGCCCTGAGAAGCGGCAGGTCGGTGATGTCGGCAGAAGCGATCTTGAAGGCCGCCATGCCCATGGAGCCCAGCATCGCAGCGGCGTCGGTGTCGAACGGCGTCGACAGGAACAGCACGCCGAGGTCCGCCGCGTAGGCAAACAGCTCGGTGTAGTCGGCCTCGGTAAGCAGGCTGCGCTCGGCGAAGATGTCGTGCTGCGTGCGGCCGGAGCCGTCGTTCCAGTACGTGGGTGCCCACGTCGCGGCGAGACGGTCAGCCGAGTACGTCTGGAACTTCACGGCGTCGACGCCCGCGACCTTGGCCGCCAGGACGTAGGCCTTCGCCAGCTCCATGCTGTTGCCGTGATGGACACCGACTTCGGCGATGGTGAACGGCTCGTGGCCGGGTCCGACCACCTTGCCGGCGATCTCCAGCGTGGGTGCGTACATCATGCGTCTCCTCGTTCGGATGCGGAGGCTAGGATCATCTCGGCGATGGCGTGGTTCGACCTCTCGGCCACGGCCTTGCGCATGCGGTCGTGCATCGACCGGCGCAGGCGTTCGTCTTCCATGAGCACGGCGAGGTGGCCGGCCAGCCCGTCGACGGTCACATGGGCGCCCAAGCCCAGGTTCATCACGCCGAACGGACCCGAGGCGTGCGTGTGCGTGAGTTCGCGCTCGTTCTGGCACAGCGCGAGGGTGGGCACGCCTTGCGTCATGAGCTCGGTGACGGTACGACCGGCCGACGTGAGCGCGATGTCGCTGTCATGCATGATCTCGGCGAGGTTGGTGGCGGCCCGGTGCACGCTTCCGGTCAAACCGAACTCCGCAAGCTCGAAGTCGTCATGCGAGTAGCCGGGGCCGAGCACGCACACGATCTCGCCGGCGAAGGCGCACTGGGCCAGCGCGCTCAGGGCGAGGCGCGTCAGATCGCACGGATCGCTGCCCCCGAAGGTGACGAGCACGCGCTGCACCTCCGACGCCACACCCTCGCGGGCCGGGGTCGCCTCGAACTGCGGGCCAAGCAGCGCGTACTGCACGCCGTACCAGTGGTTCTCGCGCGGATAGAAGTCGGTGTATAGATCGTTGATGACGAGGTCGGCGACGTGTGAGCCTTCGCCAAGGTCCTCGATGCATACGGTCCAGCCCGCGTGCGCCTTCACGCGCTCGACGTAGGCGCGCTCGGTGTCGAGGATGTCGAGCACGACGACGTCGGGCTCCCGCTCGGCGAGCAGCGCGAAGAATGCCTCCTCGTCGGCGATTCGAACAACGCGCGACGACGCGCCTTCGAGGAAGTCCGCTCCCAGGGCATGGTCGCCGTCGCCGCGCGTGACGATGACCAGGTCGTGTGCTGCGAGCGCGTGCTCGAGGGCAAGAGCGCGGTAGACGTGCCCCATGCCAAGCGTGGGCGCACCATCGGCGCGGATCACGATCGAGCGTCGTGCGGCGAAGTGCTCGGCCACAGCCCAATCGGCGAAGGTATCGATGTCGAGTGCCTCGACCGCGTCCAGCTCGAGCAACTCGACGGGCTCGAGGATCCGCGTGCCCTGCTCGGCGACCGCTCCGAGGCGGGCGGCGATCACGCCACCGGTCTCGGCGAACGTGGGCGCGAGCCACTGGCGGTTCACCCGCTCGGTGAACAGCGGTTCAGCCACTCCGTCGACGAGCGTCCAGCGCAGGTGCCTGTCGTCGGTCACCGACAGCACGCTGCCGGCGCCGTCATGCATCATGGCCGCGGCCCGCCGCAGCGAGTCGGGCTCGATGAAGGGACTCGTCGGCTGCACGGTGAGCAGGACGTCGTCGGCCAACGCGCCGCGCGAGATCAACTCGCGCGCGACCGCTGTGGCAACCTCATCGAGCGTGGTGGCGTCACCCGCCAGGCCCGCAGGGCGCTCGATAACCGTCGCGCCGTCCGGCGCCAGGCGCGCGACCGCAGGCTCGTCGGTGCTCACGACGATCGCCTCCGCGCCGAATGCGCGCGCGGCCGCCGCGTACGCGTAGGTGATGAGCGGTACTCCTGCGAGCAGACGCGTATTCTTGCCCGGCACGCCCTTGGATCCCCTGCGGGCCGGAATGAGTACCCAGTTCACGTCGGAAGTCCCTTTCGACGGCGAGGGCGCTGAAGCCACGCCCCGAAGTATAGTCGAGCCACCCCTGACGCCGCCCCTCAGAGTCTGTCATTCGTAGCCATACGGTATCGTATGGGCACATGGACACCACCCCCACATCCTTGCCCCAGGTGCCGACGCGCGTGCTTGTCATCGGACCTGATGCGGCGGCATCGACCTCCACCGCCACCGGCGCGGGAGTTCACACCATCTTCCTCGACTGGCAGGCATGGGCCGCATTATCCGATGCGGACCCCGACGCTTCGTGCGAGTACCTCGAGATGGACGCTGAGCGCCGCGAGATCGAGGCGGACGCGTGGAGATGGGCCTGCGACGTCGCACCGGTTGCCGCCCGTGCCACAGGGCACTCTGGCGAGCACGCCGAGCGCGTGGCGCTTGTGACTCGTCGCATCGTGCAGCACGGCATCGGCTTCGCTGCCGCTCGTGCTCGGCGCACGGCCGCCGCTGTGGCGAACCGCGTCCCAGCAGGCGCCGAGGTCCGCACGGATGGTCTCGACCCGTTGACGGCCGCTTTCCTCGCCGAACTCGTCGCCGATGCGCCTCCACCGCCCGTGGCGCGCCCATCGTTGCTTCCGGGCGTGAGCGCGCCGTTCGCACGCTCTCTCCGAGGGTCGCTTCGACACGCGCGTCATGCCTCCCAGCGCTCGCGCGCCCGCGCGGCCGCCCGCTCGCTTGCCGAGACTCGGGGACCGCTGGTCGGCTTCGTGACCCAGGCGATCCGCGACGAGGCGATCGCCGGCCCTGCGGTCGCGCTCCTGCGCGACCGTGGCCACGCTGTCGTCAAAGTCGACCTCTCCACTGACGGACGGACCCTGAGCAGCAGCTTCACGAGCGACTTGACCGTCGACGGCCGCGACTGGGTGGACCCCTATCCGCTCGGCATTCTCGCCCGATTCGCCGTGCGCCGCAGCGCAGCGGTTCGCTCCATCGAAGCCGACCTGCCCGAACAGCTCGCTCCGGTCGCCGGGGTCTTCGCCGCTGATGTCGCAGCGCACGCAGGCGTCACGGCTCCCACGTTGCTGTCGCGCGCAGGTCGAGTGCTCGACGATCTCGCGTGCGAGCGGCTGGTGTTGCTCGGCGAGACGAACCGCATCGTCACCCCCCTCACCTGCATGGCTGAGGCGCGAAACATCCCCGTCACCTGCGTGCAGCACGGCATAATCCACGACATCCCACAGTGGGCCGCCATGCCCTTTTCAACGTTCGCTGTCTACGGACCAGCCTACGCGGAGGTTCTGACATCGCTCGGTACCCCGAGCGCGCACGTAGTCGTCACCGGAGACCCCCGGCTCGACCGCGCGGTTGCGGCCCAGCCCCCCAGGCGCGAAGACGTACTGGCCTCGCTCGGGCTCAACGCCACCGAGCCACGGCGCCTGGTGACGTTCGCGGCCAACTACACGAGTCACCGGCTCTCCGGCAGCTCGATGGAGCGGGCGTTCGGCGCGCTGATCGGCGCACTCGCGTCGATGCCTGAAGCCCTCCTCGTCGTGAAGCTGCACCCCCAAGGCGCAGGCCGCGAACTGCCGTACGAGCGCGTCTTGGCTCGGAACCCCGAGCTTGCCCACGCGATCGCGCCGCGCGACTCCCGGTTGATCGACCTGATCGCGATATCGGACGTGGTGACCGTGCACGTGTCGTCGGTGGGCTTCGAAGCTGCCGCGATGGGCAAGCCACTCGTGGTCATCAACCCGGATGACGGCATCCAGGAGGTGCCGTTCGTCCGCGAGGGCATCGGGCGAGAAGGTCGCAGTGCCGTCGAAGTACGACAGCTGCTCGATGATGCGTTTGCTGGGCGTTTTGGCGGTCCGGACCCAGGGCAACTCGCCCGATTCAACGAGCGCTACAACGGGCCACTCGACGGTCGCGCGACCGAGAGGCTCGCGGACGCGATCATGGCGTCGAGGTGGGGCTAGGCGACGTCAGCTGAGCCGCCACCCAGCGAATCGCCGGGTACGGCACGAGCAGGCTCGAAACGAGCATGACGATGGGGACCAGCATGATCACGGCGATGAGCACATCGCCGCACCGCTCCTTGTCGCGATCACGCCGTCGCTACTCACCGTCGGGCCTCACTCGAATGACCACCTTCCCCCGCGCGTGGCCCGTGTCTAGGTACCGGAACGCCTCGGCGGTATCCTCTAGCGGGAGTGCACGGTCGATGAGTGGCGCAACCCTGCCAGCGTCGATGAGCTCAGTGACCCCGCGCAGGTTGTCGCTTGTCGCGAACGCAGTGAATGGTGCCCCCTGCTGGCGAACGACAACCGACTGTAGTCCCGCCGCGATGATCCACCCCATGCCCGCGTGGCCGCTGCTCGGGAGGTGTACCCCCTCAGGCTTCAGCGCGCGGCGAGCAGCCGACAGCGAATGGCTCCCCACGTTATCGAGGATCAGGTCGTAGCGCGGCCCGCCTTGGGTGAAGTCCTCCTTCGTGTAGTCGATGACATGGTCGGCTCCCAGCGAGCGCGCCGTCTCAACGTTGCGCGTGCTGCACACAGCCGTCACCTCCGCGCCCAGCGCCTTGGCGATCTGTACGGCAAAGGTTCCCACGCCACCCGACGCGCCGTTGATGAGCACGTGCTGCCCCGGCTGCACCTTGCCGTGCACACGCAGCGCCTCGTAGGCGGTGCACCCGGATGTCGGCACGGCCGCTGCCTGCTCGAAGGTGAGACCCATTGGCTTGGGCGCGAGACGGTCCGCCCGCGCAACGGCGTACTCAGCACACGCGCCGCGGCCCTCGCCGTAGACCTCGTCGCCCGGGCGAAACGCTGTCACATCGGGCCCCACCGACTCGACGACGCCAGCGAAGTCGAGCCCTACGACGTATCCCGGTTTCGGCTTGAAAAGCCCCATGATGAAACGCACGGGAAAAGGCGTGCCCCGCATCCCGTAGTAGTCGCCTGCGGCAAGCGAGGCCGCCATCACGCGGACGAGAACCTCGCCTTTGCCGGGCGTCGGCTTGCCGACCTCCGCGAGTTCAATCACGTCCGCCGAGCCGTACCCTGACTGGATGACCGCCTTCACGCTGAACCCTTTCCGTCTTCGAGCCTATTCCCCAGCCACACCGGTGCGGCGCGCCTCACGATCGAAGACTGCGGACGCCTTCGCCCAGCCCCTGCGGGTTGGCGTCCACTTCGCCGAGCCGGTCGAGCCTGAGCCGGGTCCACAGGTGACTGACACGCATAGGAAAGCGGGGGCCTGTCGGATGCAGGCCCCCGCCTTCGCGAAGCCACCTACCCCTCTATGGAGAGAAGCACGAGCAGTTCCTGCAGCGACCAGTAGATGCGCCGCTGGGCGCCCGGGTCGGTGACCCAGTCATTGCCATCCGGCGCGCCTGACTCGACCACGCCGTCGACCTTCGGCAACAGGTCGCTTGTGATCTTGTTGCTCGCACCATTGACGGCGCCCCGGTCGACCTGCTTGAGGAACGCACTGATCTTCTGCTCATACGCTCGGCCCAGGTTCTTCGAGCGCACGTCCTCTCTCCCAAGGGATTCGACGAACTCCAGTAGTCCCGCACCCTTGGCGAGAACCGTCGGTACCGGATCGATGGCGCCGTACACGACGACCTTGCCGTCACGAACGTACTCCCAGCCGGCCTCGAGCGTGTCGATATCGGTCGTCCCCGCGGGAAGCGGCCCCACCTTGACCACCGTCACGCATTTCGAGGAGAACCCAGCATTGTGGTCGGTGGTGATCTCGGCTGCATCGAAGGGCCAGATCACATCCTGTACAAGCGAGGTCGATGCTTGATCCGGCGGGCCGGGAACTCGCTGTGGAGGCACAACGCGGAAGGGACCCTCGCCAAGGAGCTTTCCGGCTGAGTTGATCGAGCCCGGGGTCAGGTGCTGCCCTTCGTACTTGTAGGCAAGCAGCAGACGACTCCCCCCATTGACCACGATCGGGTCGCCGTTGGTGCGTCCTGCCACCGACAGCGCGCTGTAGTCACACCAGCCGAACGGGTTGATCGCCTTGTCGGCCTCTTCGTCGTAGTAGAACGTGGACTGCGGGTATACGCCCCGCACGTGGTACCAGCCGGTCGTGGGATCGAGAGGGTGCGTGACTCCGAACCCGTCGGCGGCCAAGACATCGATGCCCGTGGCTGAGGACAGCATCCCGGCGTCGTCAAGGAGGTACTCCATGGGCACGCCGGTGTACTCGGCGTAGTAGTCGCCCGACTTGTGGGTGTTCATGAGCTGGAACTGCGTCTGTGAAGGCATGGCCTCGATCTCGGCCAGCGTGTAGACGCGATAGGGAGCTTCGACCTTGGTGGGGTCGTCGCCGGCGTCGCCAGGGTAGCGCACCGCAGCGATCTCGTCGTTGTTGCTGTACCCGTCACCATCCGAGTCCATACCATCGATCGCCGCCACCGCAGCGACGTCGCTCCCGGCGGCGCGATAGTCCATCCCGTAGGGATTGAGCGTGTTCGTGATGTCGCCATGCTCGTCGTACCCGTATGTGTAGTGGCACCACTCACAGCTACCAAGCGCCGCCTTACCCACCGTGCCGCCACGATGACACAGCGTGCAGGAGTCGAGCTTCGTCGCCTCGGCCTCCGGATGTGCGGTCAAGAAGTAGTCCGAATCCATCTCTCCGGCGTGCCGATACGCGGCCTGTGCACTCGGCGACACCGTCGCGACCAACACTAACGCCAGTCCCAGCACCGCCATCCCCAGTAGAACCAAACGTCTTTTCATCCTGCTGCCCCTTCCCCTCAGGTCGAACTCCTTCGACCGATTCGACCCCCTCTGCGGGGGGTCTCCGGGCGCACGCCGTTGCGCCCGCACCAGGGAAGAGAAAAGCCCTTCCCTTGGTCGGGAAAGGCAGACCGGGCGCAATGCTCCGCCCTCTAGGGTCCCCTTTCCGAACGGGAGGCCGGAGGGTTTCCACATCCGACCCTATCGGCTCTGCGACCGTGGGTTGGTTCCGTTAGGTCGCAGCGCTCGGAGACAGACGGAATATACCCACTCAACGCCGTGCTTGTCGGCGGAGTGATTCCAGCGCCGCCAACCCCTACCGCTGGTCGTCAGGGTCGAACCCGCTCGCGTCCGGCGACGCTCCCGCTGCCTCTGCCTCGCGGGCCTCAAGCGCCGCCTCATCAGCCTTCGCACGCTGCTTGCGTTGCGTGCGCGAGCGCACGCGCTCGATCATCTGGCGAACCTCGTCGCGCGTCACGACACCCATCACGAACAGCAGCCCGATGCAGCCGGCGAGCGCCGCGAGCGCCAGCGGGATGCTCGCCAGCGGACGAAGCTCCAACGCCATGATGCCGTAGGCGGCCGCCACCGAGACGAAGTAGACCACGATGATCCTGACGAGCCGTGAATCCTCGAAAGCGCCCGGGCGCAACCGTCCCGAGAACGTGCGCGAGACACCCGCCATGAACGCGTAGGCCACGAGCGTGGCCGCCGCCGCGCCCATCATGCCCCACAGGGGTATCCACCACAGGTTCAACGCGATATTGAGCACCGCGGCCGCCCCCGACACGAGCGGAACGTACTTCGTCTTCTTCGCATAGAAGATGGGTGTGGACAGCACCATGTACAGCGCAAAGAAGAAGTAGCCGGCCGCCACGAGCGGGATCACGATCTTCGCGCCGGCGAACGCGGGTGCGGCCAGTATCGGAAGCGCCTCGGGCGCCAGCAGCGTGAACGCCATCGCGATGCCGGCCACCGCGGCCGCATACACACTCGTGAGCCGCGGCAGCATTGCGCGGCCCTCATCCGAGTCCGACAGGTCGTAGTAGATCGGCCCCCACGCCTGATTGATCGCCGTCGAGAACAGGTTCAGCGCCATCGACAGGTTGTAGGCCACCGAGTACAGGCCCACGTCTGACATCGTGCCCAACCGCGCCAACAGAGCCCGGTCCGCGAACGCCAGCAGCCAGCCGGCGAAGTAGTGCGGCACCAGCGGCAGGCCGAAGCGCAGGCTCGCCTTGAGCCACGTCATCGAGAAGCGCGGCCGCATCTGCTTCGCCAGCATGATGAGCGCCACCGGCGCCACCAGCAGCGCAGCGGTCAGCGTGCCCTTGAGCGAGCCCGCCGGCCCCTGCCTGAGCGCCACCACGAAGTACAGTGTGAACGCCGTGTTGAGCGTGAACTGCGCCAGCTGGAACAGCGTGTGGGTCTTCGCCTGCCCCTTCGCCCTATTGACCGCCTGCTGCATGGCCAGCGGCAACCCGGCGTAGGCGATGAGCAGCGCCAGAATCACGTAGGGCGCGAACGTGAGCTCGCCGTTCTTGGTGATGTGGGGGACCAGCGCAGGCCCCAGCAGGTACAACACACCCAGCATGAGCGCACCGGCACCCATGACGAACGTGACCACCGTGAACAGCAGGTCGCGCGTCTCGCCCTCTTCGGCGATCTTGTGGCGCAAATGCAGCGTGAGCGAGCCGGGCTGCCCCAGCGCCATCACCACACCCACCATCGAGGCGATCATCATCGACAGCGAGTAGATGCCGTAGTCGGCTGTAGAGAGCACCCGCGTGTAGATGGGCATGAGGATGAGGCCCGCGGCCTTGGGCAACAGACTGCCCATGCCGTAGATGACCGTGTCTTTGAAGACTCGCCTGAGCTCTTTGAGCACGCGCGCCCTTCTCGGTGGCTTGAATACCCGATTACCCCAGGGGAATGGTAGCACCGAGCAGCGTGGTCGACGGTGACGTGCGGGTGACGAGTGGCCCCGTTACGGCCCCGTGACGGCGTGCGCAGCGTCAACACGGTGTCGGTCCGCTCTGGTAGGGTTGCACGCAGACGAAATCGCGCGCCTCTGCGCGCAGCCGATAGCGAAAGAGGGGCAAGGATGCAGGTCACCGTCGTCGGAACCGGATACGTCGGCCTCGTGCAGGGCGTGTGCCTGGCCGAGCTGGGGCACTCCGTCACGTGCGTCGACATCGACCCCGTCAAGATCGAGCGCCTCTCGCGCGGCATCAGCCCCATCTACGAGCCGGGCATCGAGGACCTCATCCACGCCAACGTCGAGGCCGGCCGCCTGAGCTTCGCCACACCCGAGAACGGCTGGGCGCCCCTGCTCTCTGAGGTGGTCTTCGTGGCCGTGGGTACGCCGATGGCGGAGAACGGAGCCGCTGACCTCTCCTACGTGCGCTCGGCGGTCGGCTCGATAGCCGATGCCGCGACGTCTGAGATGACGCTCGTCATGAAGTCGACGGTGCCCCCCGGGACGGGTGCGACGCTGCTCGCCCGCTTCCTGGCCCACGCGAGCGCCACGATCGGCTACGTGTCCAACCCCGAGTTCCTGCGCGAAGGCACCGCCATCCGCGACTTCTTCGAACCCGACCGCATCGTGCTCGGTGGATCGAGCCCGGCAGACATCGAGCGTGTGGCCGCCGTCTATCAGCCGCTCGTCGACCGTTGCGTCGCATCGGGCCTTGAGTGCCCCATCGTCAAGACCGATGTAGCGAGCGCCGAGACCATCAAGTACGCGAGCAATGCCTTCCTCTCCACGAAGATCAGCTTCATCAACGAGATCGCCAACGTGTGCGACTGCGTGGGCGCCGATGTGGACGCCGTGGCCGAGGGTATGGGCTTGGACGTGCGCATCGGGCGCCACTTCCTGGGCGCCGGCATCGGCTACGGGGGCTCGTGCTTCCCGAAGGACACGCGCGCGCTCGACTTCATCTCGACGCTCAACGGCTACCAGTTCGACCTGCTCAAGGCCGTCATCGATGTGAACAACCGCCAGCGCCTTCTGCCGGTGATCCACCTCGCCAAGGCCCTCCCCGACCTTCACGAGCGCACCGTCGCCGTCCTCGGGCTGGCCTTCAAGCCGCATACCGACGACGTGCGCGAGAGCCCCGCCATCGACATCGTCCCGCTCTTCCTTGAGGAAGGTGCGCGCGTGCGCTGCTACGACCCGCTCGCTGCACCGCTCGACTTGGGCGAGGCGGTGCGCTGCGACACCGTGTGGGAGGCGCTCGAAGGCGCCTCAGCGGCCATACTCGTCACCGAGTGGCCCGAGCTCGTCGATCTGGACTGGGCGCGCGTGCGCTCCGTGATGGCTGACCCGGCGATCATCTTCGACGGCCGCAATGCGCTCGACGGCGCCGCCGTCACCGCAGCGGGCTGCACCTACATGGCGGTCGGTCGCCCCGGCGCCCACCGCGGCTGAAGTCCCGGCAGGAGCTTCTCGAGTGCGCATCCTCTACATCCACCAGTTCTTCGCCACGCGCGAGTCCTCACTCGGGCTCATCCGCTCGTACGAGTTCGCTCGGCGCTGGGTGGAGCAGGGCCATGAGGTCACGGTCATCACCTCGGCCTCGCGGCTGCCCGCACCGTACTCCGAGCGCCTCTTCGCCGAGGGCGAGATCGACGGTATCCGTGTGCGGAGTGTGCGTGTCGCCTACGACAACCGCATGGGGACCTGGCGGCGAATCGGCGCCTTCGCCACGTTCATGACCGGCGCCACATGGCTCGCGGTCACGGCGGGTCGTCACGATGTCGTCTTCGCGACCTCCACGCCGCTCACGGTGGGCATCCCCGGGTGGCTCGCCGCCGCGCTTCGCAGGACGCCGTTCGTCTTCGAGGTCCGTGACCTGTGGCCCGAGGCTGCGGTGCAGATGGGTGCGATTCGGCGCGGCGGCATGCTCGAGAAGGTCGCTAAGGGGCTCGAACGCTTCCTGTACCGCCGCGCCAAGCGAGTCGTGGCGCTCTCGCCCGGGATGGCCGCCGGGGTCATCGGCGAGGGTATCCCCCCCGAGCGGGTCGTCATGGTACCGAACTCGAGTGATCTCGACCTCTTCTCGCCGGGGCCGCGCGACGCCGAACTCGTGGCACGCTACGGGCTGGGCGACCGCTTCGTCGTCGGGTACGCCGGTGCGATCGGCCCGAGCAATGCGGTCGAGGACAACGTCCCGGCGGCGGCAAGCCGCCTGCTGCGTGAGGGTCGGACCGACATCGTGTTCCTGATCGCCGGGGCGGGCAAGAGCGTCGACGAGCTGCAGCGCCGATGCGACGGCTTGCCCAACGTCGTCATCGCGGGCTCGATGCCCAAGGCCGAGGTTCCCCGCTTCACCCGCACCGCCGACGTGCTGCTCGTCCTCTTCGCCGACAAGCCCATCCTTGCCACCAACTCGCCGAACAAGTTCTTCGACGCGCTGGCCTCCGGTAGACCCGTGATCGTCAACTCCGACGGCTGGACACGCGAGATCGTCGAGAGTGACGGCGCCGGGATGTACTTCCCCGCCGGTGACGGAGATGCGCTCGCCGAGGCGGTCATCCGGCTGGCGGACGACGAAGCGGCGCGCGCGGACATGGGAACACGGGGGCGGGGGTTGGCCGAATCGCGCTTCGCTCGCGACATCCTCGCCGAGCAGGTGCTGACGACCCTTTCATCGGCGGCAGCTACCGACCGCTGACGGCGCGCAGGCGGTGACGGTCAGTTGGTCGTCACCGGCGTCAACGGGAGCTTCGCCACGTCCCAGTCCTTGCCGATGACCACGAGGATCTCGGAGTCGTACGCGTACATCCCGCGGCTCTCGACGATCTTGGTACCTCGGGGTAGCACACTCGCGACCAGTTCAGCCGCTGCGCGGTCACCCTTGAAGACGATGAGAGTCTTGTCGTAGACGAACTGCCCCGCGTTGCCCACGTCGCGGACGTCGAACGCACGCGCTTTGAGCACTGACGACGCCTGTTTGGCACATCCGGCGATACCCGCACCGTTACGTATGGTCACCGAGACATCCTTGGGCTGCGTCGGGGGCTTCTCGCTGGCTCCCTCGGGCGCATCCGCGGTTGCGCTGTCCTCCTCGGAGGGCTCGGGCTTCTCGAAGGGCTCACCCGCCCCGAACTTGGCCAGCAGCGTCTCTTTGTTCTCTTCGTCGGTGACGATATAGGGCGAGCTCCATTCGCCGCCGATGGTGGCGGTGTACACCCGCTGGCTGCCGGCGTCGCGCAACGCCGAGGCCGTGCGCAGCATCTCCATCAGGGACATGTCAGTGGAGATGAAGGGCGCCACCTTCGAAACGATTCCGGGCAGCTTGGTCGGGCTCGTTCGCTTCGCCACCTGATCGGCGACGGCCTTGAAGAACGTCTGCTGGTTCTTCATGCGGGAGACATCGGCATCCAGGTAGTCCCGCGTCCTCACGAAGGTGAGTGCGTGCTCACCGTCGAGGAGCTGGTACCCCGCATCGATGTGCGCCGCCCGGTGGCCGGGGCTCCGGTCGGCCTTGATGTCGTCGATCTCGTTGGGGACGTCGACCCACACGCCGCCCATCGCGTCGACGGCACGCTCGAAGCCCTTGAAGTTCACGCCCATGTAGTGGTTCACCTTGACGCCGGTGAATCGTTCAACGGTCTCGACGGCGAGCTCCTCGCCACCCAGCGCGAACGCGTCGTTGATCTTGCGCGTGCCGTGACCGGGGATCTCGACCCGCGTGTCACGGGGAATCGACAGCACCCACATCTGCTTGGTCTTGGGGTCGAGTTTGGCCAAGATGACCGTATCCGAGCGATACACGGTCTCAGGCGGTCGTCGATCGTAGCCCAGAATGAGCATGGTGAAGGGCTCCTGGGGAGCCGCCTTCTTCAGATCGAGATCGAGCTTCTCTTCTTGGAGCACCGTCCGCTGCATGGTGCGCTCGATGTGCTTGGCAAAGGCGAACACGCCTCCGGCCCCCAGCACAAGAAGCACCACGACAGAACCTGCGATCACCGCCGCGATGGTCTTGGCGCGCTGCCTGCGACGGTCACTCTCGGCGCGAAGACGCGCGGGAGCTGACTCGAGCGGTCCATGACGACGAGAAGCGGCGTCTGAGAGCTTCTTGCGGTCGCCAAGCAGAGCCGTCCGACGTGAGACGTCTGCGGGCACCCGGGCGCCGGAAACGGTCGTGGGCTTACGGCGACGCACCGGCTTGCCGCCGGGCACCGAACTGGAGCGACGACCAAACAGTCCGCCGCCGTGATTGTGGGAATGCTTACCCATGCTCCTCCGTGGATCTCCCCGAACGGTTGCCTCGTAGCAGATTACGTGCCTCGACGCCGATCATCACGCGTGCGGGCCTCGCCACCGCACAATCATCACAACCGTACGACATTCTCAGAATCGAATCGATTGAGAGCATCACGCGTGTCGAGAACGAGGTCCGCCGACCGCACGACGAGGTCGTAATCCACGTTGCGGTGGCCCGTCACGACCAGCACGGCATCGGCTCGGGACACCTCGTCGTCGGTGAGTTCGACGAAGGGCACCGCACGCCCACCCTCGTTGTACTCAGCTACCCACGGGTCGTGATAGACGACTTCGGCATCGTTCTCGATGAGGCGCTCGATGATCTTGATGGCGGGACTCTCGCGCATATCGTCGATGTCGCTTTTGTAGGCTACGCCCAGCACGAGGATGCGACTGCCGGCAAGCGACTTGCGCCGGCTGTTGAGCGCGCTCATGAGCCGCGTCACGACGTAGTACGGCATGTTCTCGTTGACCTTGCCGGCAAGTTCGATGAACTCCGTGTGAAAGTCGTACTCGCGCGCTTTCCAGGATAGATAGAACGGGTCGATGGGGATGCAGTGCCCCCCGAGGCCGGGCCCCGGGTAGAACGGCATGAATCCGAACGGCTTGGTCCGGGCCGCGTCCACCACCTCCCAGATGTTGACGTCCATGCGCTCGCACAGCATGAGCAGCTCGTTGACGAGCGCGATGTTCACGCAGCGGAAGATGTTCTCCAGCAGCTTCGTCATCTCGGCCGCGCGCGTGGTGGAGACCGTCACGATACTGTCGAGGAACGTGCCGTAGAACGCAGCGGCGACCTCAGTGCACTCCGACGTGACCCCTCCAACAACCTTGGGCGTGTTCTTCGTCTGGTACACGGGGTTGCCGGGATCGACGCGTTCGGGCGAGAAGGCGAGGTAGATATCCCCTCCGACCTTCAGGCCGCCCGACTCCACGATCGGCTGCACGATCTCCTCAGTGGTGCCCGGATACGTGGTGGACTCGAGCGTCACGAGCATGTCGGAGTGCAGATGGGGTGCGATCGCCTCGGTAGCAGCCACCATGTAGCTGACGTCGGGCTCCTTCATCTTGTTGAGCGGCGTAGGGACGCAGATGGCGATCGCGTCACACTCCGCCGCGCGCGAGAAGTCGGTCGTCGCAGTGATCAGGCCCGTTTGGACCAGCGCTGCAAGCTCTTCGGTAGGCACGTCCGGGATGTAGCTGTCGCCGGCGTTGACCCGGGCGACCTTCGCATCGTTGACCTCGAGCCCGATGACGCGGTGCCCCTCCTTGGCCATCTCCACGGCAAGAGGAAGCCCCACGTAGCCCAGGCCGACCACACCGTACACAGCCGTCCCGTCGTTCAAGCGCTCTCTGAGTCCCATTCGTCTCCCGCCTTGCGTCCGACTTCGAAGCGCCCGAGCCAGCCCGCTCCCTTGCGACCAGCTATTTTACCGCGAACATCAACTCGCCCGACACGGCGAGTTCTCCCTCGACAGTCGCGACGGCCTCGCCGAAGCCGATCGGACCGCGCGAGCGGACGATGCGACACTCCAGCCGAAGCGTCTCGCCCGGCACGACTTGGCGCTTGAAGCGCACTTTGTCGATGCCGGCGAAGAACGCCAGCCGTCCCTGATTCTCGGGCATCGACAGCAGCGCGACCGCACCGGCCTGCGCGAGCGCCTCCACTATCAGGACGCCGGGCATCACCGCGTAGGCCGGGAAGTGACCGGGCACCCAGAACATCGCCTCACGGACCTCCAGATAGCCCACGGCGCTTTCGCCGGGCACGTACTCCTCAACCCGGTCGAGCAACAAGAACGGGTCCCTGTGAGGAATGATGGCCTCAATCGCAGTGCGGTCGAGCATGTCGATCCTCCTTGCCGTTGGCTGGATGCCAAAAAGGGGGGTCCGAATCAGCAGGCCCCGTCGAAGTCGGTCACGTCCGAGCGTCGCATGATGTTGGCGCCCAGCGCGGCCAGCTTGTCACAGAAGCGCTCGTAGCCTCGGTCGATGTGTTCGATCTCGGTCACGACTGTTTCGCCCTGCGCTATGAGGCCCGCTAGAACCAGCGCAGCCCCGCCTCGTAGGTCAGTACTCTTCACAGGGGCCCCCGAGAGCTCATCGACTCCCTTGACGAGCGCGTGATGCCCCTCGATGCGGATGTCCGCGCCCATTCGACCCAGCTCACCCGCACACATGAACCGGTTCTCGAACACGTTCTCGGTGATGATGGCCCCGCCTTGGGCCACCGTCAGCATGGCCATGAACTGCGCTTGCATGTCGGTGGGAAAGCCGGGGAACGGGAGTGTCTGCACCTCGACGGAGCGCACGGGTCCCGTCCGGCTCACCGTGACCCGATCGACACCCACATCCAGATCGCAGCCACATTCCACGAGCTTACGCAGCACGATCTCAAGATGAGCGGGATCGAATCCCGTGACGGTGACGGGACCGCCCGTCATCGCCCCGGCGACCAAAAACGTCCCCGCCTCGATCCGGTCGCCCACGACCCTGTGTTCGACGGGCGAGAGCACGTCCACGCCCTCGACCGTGAGCACCGAAGACCCGATCCCGGTGATCCGGGCGCCCATCGAGACGAGAAAGTCAGCCAGATCGCCGATCTCGGGCTCACGGGCCGCGTTCTCGATGATGGTCGTACCCGACGCCGTCACCGCGGCCATCAGCAGGTTCTCGGTCGCACCGACACTAGGAAAGTCGAGAATCGTATGGGCACCTTGCAGCCCCGTTTCGGGCACGGAGGCACTGATGTAGCCGTGCGCAAGCTCCATCACCACGCCGAGCGCCTCCAGTCCGTGCATGTGCATGTCGATCTTTCGCGAACCGATGTTGCAGCCGCCGGGCAGGGCGACTCGGGCCAGGCCAAGGCGCGCGAGGAGTGGTCCCAGCACCGCCGTGGATGCGCGCATCATCGCCACGAGCTCGTAGGGAGCCTCGTGGCTCGTGAGCGTGGTCGCATCGATCTGGAGGGCATGGTCAGAGCGCTCGACGGAGGCACCCAGGCGCACAAGGACCTCCGCCATTATGTCCACGTCCGAGATCTCGGGTACGTTGGTGAGCCGGGTGACCCCGTCGACCATGAGAGACGCAGCCATGAGTTTGAGGGCGGAGTTCTTCGCCCCTTCGACGGCGACCTCTCCGCTCAGCCGCCGTCCGCCGCACACGATGATAGATTCCATGCGCGCAAGCATACCGCAGGCTCAGTCCACGCACCGCAAGCCGTCACCAGTCCGTGGAGTTCGAAGATCCCCGGTAGCGCGAAGGGTGGCTCGCTTTCGCGGGCCACCCTTCGTTCGTCAGTTATCCAGAAGTGCTGAGAGCGCCTACGAGCGGCGCTTGCCCGCTGCTTCCAGCTGCATCTCGCACCACATCAGATCGCGCTCGCACTGAGCGATCTCGTCAGTGGCATCCGGCGGCAGCTGCGCCATCTGATCCCGCACGCGCTCGCGCGACTCAGCCGCTCGGTCGCCATCGATCTGCGACACGGCCACAGCATCGTCGGCAAGCACGATGACCTTGTCCTCATGCACCTGCATGTAGCCACCGGAGATGGCAAAGTACTCCCAGTCCGCAGCGGCCGCACCGATCTTGAGTCGCAACTCACCAAGCGCCAGCACCGTCACCAGAGGAGAGTGCAGCGGCAAGATGCCGACTTCACCCATGCTCGTCATAGCGACGACCATCTGGACCTCAGCGTTGTAGACGATGCTCTCAGGAGTGACGATCTCACACAGTAGGGTTCTGGCCATGGGCTTCTACGCCGTCGCCTTCATCTTCTCGGCTGCCTCGAGGGCCTCCTCGAGGGTGCCTACGTAGCGAAACGCCTGCTCGGGCACGTCATCGTGCGTACCGGCGATGATCTCACCGAAGCCGCGGATGGTGTCCTCGAGCTTGACGTACTTGCCCGCCATGCCGGTGAACTGCTCCGCGACGAAGAACGGTTGCGACAAGAACTGCTGCACCTTGCGCGCCCGCGCCACCGTGAGCTTGTCCTCTTCGGAGAGCTCATCCATGCCGAGGATGGCGATGATGTCTTGCAGGTCCTTGTAGCGCTGGAGGATGGCCTGCACGCCACGAGCCACGCGGTAGTGCTCCTCGCCAACCACGTCGGCCGAAAGCGCACGCGAGGTGGACTCGAGCGGGTCGACGGCGGGGTAGATGCCGAGCTCAGAGATCGCACGCGAGAGAACCGTCGTGGCATCGAGGTGCGTGAATGCCGTGGCCGGCGCGGGGTCGGTCAGGTCGTCGGCCGGCACGTAGATGGCCTGAACCGACGTGATGGAGCCCGTCTTGGTCGACGTGATGCGCTCCTGGAGCTCGCCCATCTCGGTTGCCAGCGTCGGCTGGTAACCGACGGCGGACGGCATGCGGCCGAGCAGCGCGGACACCTCTGAACCCGCCTGCGTGAAGCGGAAGATGTTGTCCACGAAGAACAGCACGTCCTGCCCCTGATCGCGGAAGTACTCCGCGGCGGTCAGACCGGCCAGGCCGACGCGCAGGCGCGCTCCGGGAGGCTCGTTCATCTGGCCGTAGACGAGCACCGTCTTGTTGATGACGCCGGACTCGCTCATCTCCAGGAACAGGTCTGTTCCCTCGCGGGTGCGCTCGCCGACCCCGCAGAACACCGAGGTACCGCCGTGCGCCAGGGCGAGGTTGTTGATGAGCTCCATGATGACGACGGTCTTGCCGACACCCGCGCCACCGAACAGTCCGGTCTTGCCGCCCTTGATGTAGGGCTCGAGGAGGTCGATGACCTTGATGCCGGTCTCGAAGATCTCCGTCGTAGGCTCAAGCTCCTCGTACTCGGGGGCCTGGCGGTGAATCGGGTAGTACGCCTCAGCGTCAGGCGCCGGCTTACCGTCCACCGGCTCACCGATGACGTTGAGGATGCGACCGAGCGTCGACGGACCGACCGGCATCTGAATAGCCGCTCCGGTGTCGATGGCCTCAAGGCCACGCTGAAGGCCGTCCGTCGACGACATCGCGACCGCGCGCACCTGGTTGCCGGGCAGGTGTGCCTGCACTTCGGCGATGATGCTCACATGTCCGATAGGGGTGTCGGCTTCGACTTTGAGCGCGTTGAAGATCGCGGGGATCGCGTCCGCCGGGAACTCGACGTCCATGACCGGACCGACCACGCGAACGATACGTCCCACGTTCATAGATGCGTCCTTTACGTTCGTTGCCATCTAATCCTCCAGTGCGGCTGCGCCGCCGATGATCTCGGAGATCTCGGTGGTGATCGCCGCCTGGCGTGCCCGGTTATAGGTCCGGGTAAGTGTCACGATCATCTCCGATGCGTTGTCGGTAGCCGACTTCATGGCCTTGCGGCGCGCACCGTGCTCGGCGGCTGCAGACTCCATGAGGGCGCGGAAGATGAGAGCCTCGACATACGACGGGAGCAGGTCGCCCAAGACATCTTCAGGCCCGGGCTCGAAGAGGTACTCCGCCGAAACATCCGACTTTTCCGCCGCGTCCTCGAGCACGGTGCTCGAGATCGGCAGCAGCTTGTGAAGCTCGGGTGACTGGTCCGCGACGTTCACGAACCGGTTGAAGAGCACGACGACCTCGTCGATCTCGGCATCCGAGTAGGCCCGGATGACCTGGTTCGCGATGGCCTTTGCATCGGCGAACGTCGGCTTGCTGGAGATATCGCGGTACTGCGCGATCGGCGTGACTCCTCGATAGAGGAAGTATGACGCCGCCTTCTTGCCGACGGTGACCAGATCGACCTGGCTGCCCGATGCTGCTGCATCGCGCAGATACTCTTCGGTGAGCTTCAGGATGTTGCTGTTGAAGGCGCCGGCCAGTCCACGGTCGGATGTGACCGAGATGGCCACTACGCGGCGTCGCTCTTCACGAATCTCGAGCAACGGGTGCTGCGCACCGCTTGCGTATCGAGTCACGTTGCCGAGCAGCTCCATCATAGCGAGCGCGTACGGACGCGCCGCCTCGATGCGCTCCTGCGCCTTCTTGATCTTGGCCGTCGAGACCATTTCCATCGTCCGCGTGATCTGCCGCGTGCTGTTGACGCTCGTGATCCGCTTCTTGATGTCTCGAAGGTTCGCCATCGGTACGTATCCCCTAGCCTTCGGCCGTGAACTGGGCCTTGTACTCCGTGAGCGCTTTGCTGAGGTTCTCAGCGGTCTCGTCGGAGAGGACCTTCTCAGAGGCGATGGCCTTGCCGATCTCGGGATACGCGCTTTCGACGAACTCCAGGAAACCGTCCCTGAAGGCCTGAACGTTCTCAACAGGCAGATCATCGAGGAAGCCCTTTGAGCCGGAGAAGATCGCCATGACCTGACGCTCGACCGTGTACGGGGCGTACTGCCCCTGCTTGAGCAGCTCGACGAGGCGAGCACCACGGGCCAGCGTCTGCTGGGTCGACTTGTCCAGGTCGCTTCCGAACTGCGCGAACGCCGCGAGCTCGCGGTACTGCGCGAGGTCGAGTCGCATCGAGCCTGCGACCTGCTTCATCGCCTTGATCTGCGCGTTTCCACCGACTCGAGAGACCGAGATACCCACGTTGATGGCGGGACGAACTCCCTGGTAGAACAGGTCGGACTGCAGGAACATCTGACCATCGGTGATGGAGATGACGTTGGTCGGGATGTAGGCCGACACGTCGCCGGCCTGCGTCTCGATGACCGGCAGCGCCGTGAGCGACCCGGCGCCGTTGGCGTCAGAGAGCTTGACTGCGCGCTCCAGTAGACGGCTGTGCAGGTAGAAGACGTCGCCGGGATAAGCTTCGCGGCCCGGCGGGCGGCGCAGCGTCAGAGACATCTGGCGGTAGGCGACAGCCTGCTTGGAGAGGTCGTCGTAGATGCACAGGACGTGGCGGCCCGGGTTGGACTCGCTGGCCGGCTGGCCGTCGGCACCGTTGTACATGAAGTACTCGCCCATGGCACATCCGCCCATGGGAGCGATGTACTGCATCGGAGCCGGGTCCGAAGCGTTGGCGGCGACGATGATGGTGTACTCCATCGCGCCGTACTGCTCCAGCGTCTGCACGAGTCCGGCGACGGTCGAGGCCTTCTGCCCGATCGCGACGTACACGCAGATGACGCCCTTGCCCTTCTGGTTGATGATCGTGTCGACCGCGACGGCGGTCTTGCCGGTCTGGCGGTCGCCGATGATGAGCTCACGCTGGCCGCGACCGACAGGAATCATCGCGTCGATGGCCATGATGCCCGTCTGCATGGGCTCGTGGACCGGCTTGCGCTCGATGACTCCGGGCGCACGGAACTCGACGGGGCGATACCCTTCAGCCTGAATGGCACCCTTGCCATCGAGCGGCTGTCCCAGCGGGTTGACGATTCGGCCGAGGAGCGCGGGACCCGAGGGTACCTCCACGACGCGTCCCGTCGTGCGGACCGTGTCGTTCTCCTTGATGGCCGAGTACTCGCCCATGATGACCGCGCCGACTTCTTCCTCATCGAGGTTGAGAGCCATGCCCAACACGGAATGGCCTCCCTCGCCCACGAACTCGAGGAGCTCGCCGGCCATGGCGCCCTTCAGGCCGTCACAGCGAGCGATACCGTCACCGAGCTGCATGACGGTTCCCACCTCGCGGACGTCGACCTCGGGCTTGAAAGACTCGAGCTGCCGCTTGAGCACCTCGTTGATGGAGCTTGCGCTGATCTGAGTCACTTACGCCTCACCTCCCTGCGATGCGTTCGAAAGCGTGGCGCGCATCGCGTCGAGCTGTGAGGACAGGCTCCCGTCGAGCACGCGCCCGGCGACGTTGATGCGGATACCACCGAGAATCGCCTCGTCAACGCGCTCTCGCAGCGCGACGGGGCGGCCGAGAGCTGCGGCGAGCTTCTCGGTGAGCGACGCGCGAAGCGCGTCGGTGAGCGGTATGGCCGTGGTCACTTCCGCGACGACGATGCCACGCTGCGCTTCAGCGATCTCGCCGAAGCGCGCAAAGATCGCGCCCAGTGACCCGCCAAGGCCCCGCTCTATCGCTACGGCAGCGATTGCGACTGCCTCTGGTGCCACCGACCCGGAGAAGACGTCGCTCACGATGCCGCGCTTCTTCTCGGGCGTGATGGACTCGTCGGCGAGCGCATCCCGCAGCTCAACGCTGCCCACGACCGTATCAACGATCGTCTGCATACCGGCGCCTACGGCGTCGACTGCATCGGCAGCGCTGGCGAGCTCGAAGAGGACCCTGGCGTAGGTCCCGATGCTCTCGCTAGTTGTCATTCAGCCCGCCCACCTCTGCGACGTACTGCTCGATGAGACGAGCGTGGTCGTCGGCGGAGAGCTTCTCGCCGATCAGCTTGCCCGCGACAGCGACAGAGAGCTGGGCGACCTCGCCCTGGAGCTCGGCGATCGCGGCACGCTTCTCAGCTTCCATGGCCTCATGGGCCTTGGCTATGAGCAGGGTGGCCTCTTCGTTGGCCTTCGCGATGATCTCTTCCTTCATCGAGTCGGCGACCTTGCGACCCTGCTCGATGACCTTGGCCGCTTCGCCGCGAGCCTCGGCCATCTGCTTCTTGTAGTCCTCGAGCAGACGCTCCGCCTCGATCTTGGTCTCTTCAGCCTTCTCAAGAGACTCACGGATGCGGTCGGCTCGAGCGTCGAGCATGCCGAAGATCGCGGGAAACGCGAACTTGTAGAGCAGCGCGAACAGGATTATGAACGCGACCCACGTCGGCCATATCGTGGCCGGGTTCGGGTAGACCGAACCGAGTGTGGCCACCATCCCTTCGCCTCCACCTTCAGCGGCAAAGGCGGCCGCCGGAAACAGCAGTTCGTACACTTCGTGACCTCCGTCCTTAGGTGTGGTTCCTACAGGCTCTTGCTTAGCCCATAAGGAACGTGAGGACGAAGGCGAGCAGTGCGAGTGCCTCGGTGAATGCCACACCGATGAACATCGTGGTCTGGATCTTTCCGGCCATCTCAGGCTGGCGACCCATGGCCTCGACTGACTTGCCGGCGATGATGCCGATACCGATACCCGCTCCAACCGCCGCGAGACCGTAGGCCAGACCCTTACCGACGGCGACGAGACCTGCTTGTCCGGCGATAATCTCTTCCACTGATCTTCCTCCTTTTACGTTCTGATGCCTGCCTTCAGGCACAGATTCCACTTACTTCTCAAGCGGCCCGCCCAGGTGGCGGAGCGCCGTGATACCGACTAGTGCTCTGATGCGTGAACCGAACTCTGGATGTAGACCGCAGTCAGAATCGTGAACACATACGCCTGAATGAAGGCGACGAACAACTCGAACGCATACATGATGACCAGGAAGAGGAGCGACACGCTGCCTACCGCAAGCCCGCCGACCCCGATCTTTTGCGTGAAGATCACCACGAACGTCGAGAAGACACCGAGGATGATATGTCCGGCGTATAGGTTGGCAAAGAGTCGGACCGACAGCGTGAGCGGTCGGATGATGAAGGTCGACAGGAACTCGAGCAAGAAGATGAAGCCACCCAGGCCGATGCGCGCCGCAAGCGGCATCTCGCGAACGCCTGACGGAATCAGGCTCTTCATGTAGCCCATGAAGCCGTTCTTGGTGAAGCCGACCCACACGAAGGCGAGCCAGCTGATGAGCGCGAGAGCCGTTGCCCCGCCCATCGCGCCGCCGATCGCCTTTCCTCCGGGGATAAGTCCGAGCATGTTCGACGTGAGGATGAGGAAGAAGAAGGTGCCGAGCAGCGGCACGTACTTCGGGCCATCCTTCTGGCCGATGACATCGATTGCCATGTTGCGGATGAACTCGACACCCGATTCGAGCATTCCGACCAGTCGGTTCGCCGGCGCCAATGAGCCGACGTCACCGCCCGCAAGCACGATCTGTTTCTTCTCCCGATTCGCCACGATGACGAACAGCGTGACGATGACCACGAGCGCGACGATTCCCCAAACCACGTAGTTCGTGAGTTCCCAGGGCTGAACGCTGGCGCTGGCGGCGTGCATGTCGTCGTACGGAAGCACAGCTAGCTCGTGTATGAGCTCTTCGAGTTTCTCCGGCAGCATTTCCATTGGACTGGACACTCCTGCGACTCCCTCCTATCGATCTATGCCGGCAGGTCTGCGCACCTTGGTCAAGCGCGCGTAGCGGACCAGCTCGACGGTGTACAAGACGAGAAAACCCCCCGCGAATGCCAACGCGAAGGGTCGAAAACCGGTAGGAGCGGCCTGCTTGTAGGCCCAAAGGAGCACCGTCGCAACCGCCAGACGCGCGAACAGTGAGAGTGCGGCCAGTGCTATCCCCGCCGTCTCCGCCCCGGGTCGCACCATGCGCATCGACGCGCGCGACGCCCACAGGAAGACAGCCGCCATGAGCAGTCCAAGCACGAAGCCGACGAAAGGGTTCCCTAGGGCGTCGATGATGTTGGCGAGTACCGTGCTCAGCTTGAACTTCCCCTCTTGCAGCGCACTCGTCCCATCCGAGACAAGTGACCAGCGATGGCCCTTGTGCTTACCAGCGGGAGGTCAACCAACACCACCAGAGCCGTCGTCGGCTGCACTCGCGGTCGCCGGTGGCCCCGAGCGCGGCAACATCGTAGCCGAACCCCTACCGCGCGGCAAGGAATCCAAAGAACTCCCTCACGAACGCACCCTCCAGACGCGCGGACCGCACCGGCCTAAGAGTCCTTGGGATCGTCGTGATGATGAGCGGCCTCGAAGAGGCCCAGCCAGTGCGCCATGAATGCGGTCACCGAGAACAGGGCGAGCAGCGTGATGACCCGCAGCGAGCCGGGCGAGTACCGAACCGCATAGGCGGCCACCGCGAGTGCGGCCGACCAGATGTAGATGATGATGACCGTCTGACGCTGGTCGAATCCCCGACCAAGCAGACGGTGGTGGATGTGTCCGCGATCGGCCTCGGCGATGGGCCTCTTGTGCGTGATGCGCCGAATGATCGCCGAAGACGTGTCAAAGATCGGCACCCCGATGATCAGGAGCGGCACCGCAAGCGCGATCGTGGCGGTGGTCTTCATCACGCCGAGCAGGGATATCACCGCCAGGGTGAAACCGAGAAACATGGCGCCGGAGTCGCCCATGAAGATGGAAGCCGGGTGGAAGTTGTAGCGCAGGAAGCCGATGCAGGCGCCGATGACCGCCGCCGCCAAGACGGCGGCGTCGAGCCGGTTGCCCTGAATGGCCAGTATGAGCAGGCTCGTGGCGGCGATAGCCGTGACGCCCGCGGCGAGCCCGTCCAGTCCGTCGATCAGGTTGATCACGTTCGCGAAACCGATGAGGTAGAGCACGGTCACGGGTACGGACAGGATGCCGAGCATGATGAGGCCACCGGACACCGGGTTTCCCACGTAGGCGATGCGCAGACCCGCCCAGACGACGACCGACGCCGCCATGATCTGGCCGAGCAGTTTCGCCCCGGGTTTGAGGCTCACGAAGTCATCGATGAACCCCACGGCGAACATGAGCGTCAGCCCCGCGATGACACCCAACGTGCGCACGGAGCCACCACCCTGCAGCAGGTGGCTGTCCCATCCGAATCGCGCCTCGCCAAGCCACTGGACCCCGAGCGCCGCGAACACGCCTATGAAGATGGCCAGCCCCCCTATGCGCGGGATGAGCCCCTCGTGCACATTGCGTCCGCCGGGAGTAGCGACCGCCCCGATCGAGATACCGAATCGCCTCACGAGCGGCGTCGTGGCGAGGGTGACCGCGGCTGCCACCGCAAGAAGCAGCGCGTAGTGGCCGGCGCTCACAGTGAAGCGTCCCGGGCGATCTCAAGACGCCTCGGAACCACGCCGGCCTCTGCGAGCAGCTCCTCGGACAACGGGTCGGGATAGGGCTCGCTGAACACGATGTCGACGACGCCCGCATTGAGCAGGATCTTGGCGCACAGCACGCATGGTTGGTGGGTGCAGTAGGCGATGGATCCGTCCATCGCGATGCCGTGCTTGGCCGCCTGGATCACGGCGTTCTGTTCGGCGTGGATACCCCGGCACAGCTCGTGATGCGAACCGGACGGGATGTTGCGCTGCTCACGAAGACAGCCGACCTCGTCGCAGTGAGCGAGCCCCTTGGGGACGCCGTTATACCCGGTCGCGAGGATTCGCTTGTCCTTCACGAGCACGGCTCCGGTTGCGCGCCGAAGGCACGTCGAGCGACCCGAGACCTGCTCGGCTATGGCCATGAAGTACTCGTCCCACGAAGGGCGTGGCATCTGATCGACCCTACTTCGTGCCGAACAGCCGGTCACCGGCATCACCAAGGCCGGGGACGATATAGCCGTGCTCGTTGAGGTGGGAGTCGATAGAGCAGGTGAATATACGCACGTCATCACAGGTGGCCAGGACCTCCGCAACGCCCTCGGGCGCGGCTATCAGCACGAGGAGACTGATGTGACGAGCGCCCTTCTCGCGCAGGAACTGGATCGCAGCAGCCGCAGAACCGCCCGTTGCAAGCATCGGATCGACGATGAGCACGTCGCGCTCGGCGATGTCTTCCGGGAGCTTGCAGTAGTACTCCACCGGCTGGAGCGTGTCCGGATCCCGGTACAGCCCCACGTGACCGACCTTGGCCGCTGGAATGAGCTCGAGGATGCCCTCGACCATGCCCAGACCGGCACGCAGGATCGGTATGACGGCGACCTTCTTGCCGGCCAACACCTTGGTCGTGGTCTGAGTGATGGGCGTCGTGACCGTCGTCTCGGCGAGCATGAACTCGCGGGTGGCCTCGTACGCCTCGAGCATCGCAAGCTCCTTGACGAGTTCACGGAACTCCTTGGCGCCGGTTGCGACGTCACGCAGGATCGAGAGCTTGTGCTGCACGAGAGGGTGATCGACGACCACCACGCTGTCGGGGAAGTCCACCATCGTCGAAGTCTCCTCGGCTCGTCGGGACTACAGGTTGGGGTAGAGCGGATACTTGGCGATGAGCGCCTGTACTTCGGTTCGGATGGTCTCCAGGGCGGCTGCGTCCTCACGCTTGAAGATGGCATTGGCCATGAGGCAACCGATAGTGTGCGCCTCCCCCTCCGAAAAACCGCGGGTTGTCATCGCGGCGGTTCCAACCCGAATACCGCTCGTCACGAACGGGCTCTCCGGGTCGTTGGGAATGGCGTTCTTGTTGACGGTGAAGCCAACCGATTCGACGAGGGCCTCGGCCTCTTTGCCGGTGATCTGGGCAGGGCGGAGGTCCACGAGCATCAGATGGTTGTCGGTGCCGCCGGAGACGAGCCTCAGGCCGCACTCGACCATCGCGGCACCCATCGCCTTCGCGTTGATCACCACCTGGTCGATGTAGGTCTTGAACTCAGGCTGCATGGCCTCTTTGAACGCGACGGCTTTCGCCGCGATGATGTGCTCCAGCGGACCACCCTGCAGGCCCGGGAAGACCGCCTTGTCCAGTGCGGTGGCCCACTCCTCAGTACACAGCACGAAGCCAGAGCGCGGGCCCCTCAGCGTCTTGTGCGACGTCGACGTGACGAAGTCAGCGTGCGGAATCGGCGAGGGGTGCGCGCCCGTCGCCACCAGCCCGGCGATGTGCGCCATGTCCACCATCAGGACGGCGTCGACCGCCTTGGCGACCGCCGCGAAACGCTCGAAGTCGATGATGCGGGGGTACGCGCTGGCGCCGGCGATGATCATCTTCGGCTTGTGCTCGTGCGCGAGCCGCTCCATCTCGTCGTAGTCGATGGTCTCGGTCTCCATGTCAAGCCCGTAGGGCACGACGTTGAACCACTTGCCCGAGAAGTTGACCGGCGAGCCGTGCGTCAAATGCCCGCCCATGGCCAGGTTCATGCCAAGCACCGTGTCACCGGGCTTGCACACCGCGTAGTACACGGCCATGTTGGCCTGCGCTCCGGCGTGCGGCTGGACGTTGGCGTGATCTGCGCCGAACAGTTCCTTGGCCCGCTCACGAGCAAGGCTCTCTACCTTGTCGACCTCTTCGCAACCGCCGTAGTAGCGCTTGCCCGGAAGGCCCTCGGCGTACTTGTTGGTGAGAACGGTTCCCGCAGCCTCGAGCACCGCCGGCGAGACGAAGTTCTCGCTGGCGATCAGCTCGATCGTTGCACGCTGGCGCGCCAGCTCGGCGTCGATGAACGCCGCAACCTCGGGATCTTGGGCTCGGATGTGAGAAAGCGACATGTCCGGCGTTTCCTTTCGTCGGTGAAGGACGAGCTCCCCGTCATACGGACCGCCTACGTGTCGGATCCGTGGTCGGCGGCGCTGATCTTGGCAACCCTGTCCGCATGGCGACCCGCTTCAAAGTCCGTCGCGAGAAACGCGTCGACGATGGACCGATTGATCTCCGCGGAGACGAAACGTCCCGAGACGGTGATCACGTTGGCGTCGTTGTGCAGGCGGGCAAGTCGCGCGAACTCGGGGCTCGTGACGTTGGCTGCGCGCACGCCCTTGATCTTGTTGGCGGCTATCGCCATGCCGATACCGGTGCCGCATACAAGCACGCCGGCCTCGGCGTCACCGGAGGAGACCGCCCGACCGACGGCCATCGCGAAGTCGGGATAGTCGACGGATTCCTCCGAGCTGGTTCCGAGGTCCGCGACCACATGACCCTCCGCGACCAGGTGGTTCCTCAGCATCTCCTTGTGCTCGAAACCCGCGTGATCGGAGCCGATGGCAACGCGCATTGGTTCGTGACCCCCTCGATGACTCACGGTGCGGAGTGGACCGATTGTACCCCAAGGTTTCCGGTGCCTTCGGTAACAACAGCGAAACCCCGGCGCGTCAGTCCTCACCGGGGTCTCGGGTCACAACAACTGCATCCGGCGCGGCTCAGGCACCGCCGTGAGCAGCCTGCATGATGACATCAGGCGGGATGGCGCCTTCGCGCACGATGACGGGTTCATCGCCGGTGCACAGCACCACGGTGGAAGCACTCTGATGCTCGGTCTCGCCGCCGTCCAAGACGAGATCGGCAGCGGTCAGGATGCGCGGCTCGACCTCGTCAAACGAACCCGGGGCCGGATTGCCGTGCGTGTTGGCAGAGGTGGCGAAGATTGGGCTGCCGGTCGCCTGAAGGAGCTCGCGAACGACCTCATGGTCAGGGCTGCGCAGGCCGATGGTTCCGTCGGGCGCTCGAAAATCGCGGGGCACCTTTTCCGAGGCCTTCACAACGATAGTCACCGCACCCGGCCAGCATGCGCGCGCGATGCTGTGAGCGTACTCCGGCACGTCGACGCCCCAGATATCGAGTGCATCCTCGGTCTCGACCAGAAGCGGGATGGGGAGGTCGGCGGGTCGCACTTTGACTTCGAAGATCTCGTTGGGACCGAACTTCGAGTCCGCCAACGCACCCAGCCCGTACACGGTCTCGGTGGGGAAGACGACAATCCCGCCGTCAAGAAGTACCGTGGCGGCGAGATTGATGACGTCGGCGGAAGGGTTCTCCGGATCCACTCGATACTGTTTCGTCATATTTCGAGCCCTCCTTCTCAGCTGTGCTGATTCGGTGAAACGGGGCCTCACGGGAGTCGCGCGAGAAGAACACGGTCCCTGCCTGTGAGATCCCGAACACTCCTGACGTGTTCATACCACTGTAGCGCTTCTTCAGCCGCTGTCTTCACCGTTCTTTCATCAAGTTCGACCGCGAGAAGGCCGCCGGGAACCAGCCATTCCCGCGCGTCGGACAGTATGCGCCTGAAGATCGCGAGTCCATCCGGCCCTCCATCGAGCGCCAGGTGCGGCTCGAATCCGGCCACCTCGGCAGGCAGTTTCACCACGTCATCGCTCGGGATGTAGGGCGGGTTCGATACCACGACGTCCACGCGGCCCTTGAGCGCCACCTCGACGCCCGCGAACAGGTCGCCCTCGCTGATCAGCACACGATCTGACAGCCCGAGCCGCTGGGCGTTCTGCGCCGCCACCTCGACGCCGAGCGGCGACAGGTCGGTGGCATGAACCGTGACGCCGGGGTGTTCGTGGGCCACCGACAGGGCGATGCACCCGCTGCCGGTACACAGGTCGACGACAACCGACTCGTCTGCCCCCTCGAGGTAGGCCAGAACCTCACCGACGAGGATCTCGGTCTCGGGACGCGGGATGAGCACGCCCGGGCGGACGCGCACGACGATGTGGCGGAAGGCGACCTCGCCCGTCACATACTGCAGCGGCTCCCCTGCGGCTCGCCTCCTGACGGCGTCACGTAGCACGCGGCGTTCGTCAGCAGTGAGCGGGCGGTCATGGAAGGCATACAGCTCTATTCGGGACAGGCCCGTAGCCGCGGACAGCAGCCATTCGGCGCTCCGGCGAGGGTGCTCGTCACCTTTTTGGGTCAGATACTCGCGCGTCCAGTCAAGCGCGGCTGACACCGTCCAGACCGGCTCGGTCACCACGGAATCGTCTCTCAGGCCTCGGCGAAGGCGGCGAGCCGCTCTGCCCGATCCGCGGCGGCGAGGCCCTCCACCAGCGCGTCGATCTCGCCGGCCATGAGCGCAGGGATGTTGTGGACCGTGAGACCGATGCGGTGATCCGTGACCCGGTCTTGCGGATAGTTGTAGGTGCGGATCTTCTCAGAGCGATCGCCCGAACCGATCTGGCTCCGCCGCTGCGCACCGAGCTCAGCCTGCTGCTTCTCGAGTTCCTGCTCGTAGAGTCGAGCGCGGAGAACCCGCATCGCAGCCTCACGGTTCTGCAGCTGCGACTTCTGGTTCTGCGACTGCACGACGAGCCCGGATGGCAGGTGCGTGATGCGCACCGCGCTGTCCGTGGTGTTGACGCTCTGGCCGCCGGGACCGCTCGAGCGGTACACGTCGATGCGCAGGTCGTTGGCTTTGACCTCGACTTCGACGTCTTCAACTTCAGGCAGCACGGCAACGGTCGCCGTGGAGGTGTGGATCCGCCCTTGTGATTCGGTCACCGGCACCCGCTGAACGCGGTGAACTCCCGACTCGAACTTCATCTTCGAGTAGACCTTGTCGCCACGGATGCGGAACGAGACTTCCTTGAATCCGCCCGTGTCCGAACCGTTTGCGTCGATCTCCTCGGCTTTCCACTTCTGCAGCTCCGCGTAACGCGTGTACATGCGGTACAGGTCGCCTGCAAAAATCGCGGCCTCGTCGCCACCGGCGCCCGCACGGATCTCGACGATGATGTCCTTGTCATCGTTGGGGTCGCCCGGAAGCATCATCACCTTCAACTCGTCCTCGAGCGCAGGCAGCGTGGCCTCGATCTCGTGTACCTCGTCGGCGGCAAGCTCTCGCATCTCGGGGTCACCCTCGGCGCGCATGACCTCGCGCGCTTGGTCGAGCTCCTCAAGCTGGCCCACATACTCGCGCGCCTTGGCTGCGAGCGGTGCCTGTGATCTCTGCTCCTTGGCCAAACGCGCGTACTCCTTCTGATCGCCGAACACTTCGGGATCAGAAAGCCTCATGGTCAGGTCGTCATAGGCGACGAGTATCTTTTCGAGCTTCTCACGCATCTGATGATTCTTCCCTGATCGACCAATCGGTACTTCGGACGGGCAATGGTAGCACGCCTCAACGGTCGGGCTGCGGACCCGGTCGGCGTCACAGGCCGAACGATGCGGCGAGGGCGTCGTCGACCCTGAGCATGGTGACGCGGTCCACGTGTGCCATCGGCTGGGCAGTAACGCGGGAAAGGTCGATCGTGCGTATCTGCGCGCAGTCGACGAACGATGACCGCGGCAGCGTCCCCTCCGGCAGCTCCACCATGAACGGAAACGCACGGCTCGGGGCCTTGGTGGTGATGGCCGCCACGATCGTGGTGCGTGAGTACCGATTCCCCACGTCGTTCTGGACGACCAGCGCTGGTCGCACCCCACCTTGTTCGCATCCGATCACCGGCTCGAAATCGATGCGTAGGACATCTCCCCGCTTCAACGTCACCATTCGTCGGACTCCGCCCCATCCAGGAGTGTGGCGTCCCAGATGCGGCACTCCTCGCGGTGCTCGTCGGCCATCTCCAGGTAGCCCTGCTTCATGAGCTCCTCGAAACGCGTGCGCTTGTACTGCTCCAAGGCCTCAAGCACGACGTCGGTCTTGGTGACCCCGCGCTCGGCAGTCTCCTGGACAAGGAACTCGTGGGCCCACGGTGGCAACCGGAACTGAGCAGGCTTCGGCGTGTAGTCTGTCATCGCGCTCCTCTCTTCCAAGCAAGAGTACGATGCATACATACGCGGTGTCAATACAAAACGTATGTACGTGGCTGTGCTGACTAAGCCTGCCCGCAGAGCACGTTACGCCGGCTCGGCCAGCGTCTCCGCGGCTTCGGGCTCAGGCGCAACGTCCTCAGCGACGATCTCGCCGCCGCGCTCCTCAAGTTCCTCTCGCGCGACGACGAGCGACATCGCTGCGACGGCGACCTCGATCATCTCGTCGTCGGGCTCACGTGTCGTCATACGCTGAAGCTGCAGGCCGGGCCACAGCACCATCTTGACGATCGGGTTGCCCGAGTTCGCACCGGCCCACTTCACGGTGACCTCGTAGGCCAGACCCGCCACAAGCGGCATCAGGATGATCCGTGACAGGATGAGCAGCCCCAGGATCGCGAGGGTGTTCGTGATTCCCCACTGAGCGGCGATCGCCTTCACCGGCACGAGAGAGAAGACGAGGATGGCGATCACCATGACCATCAGCAGGAAGGAGGTCCCGCACCGCATGTGCTGCGTCGACCAACGCTGGATGACCGGTGTCTCAAGCGGCAGGCCGTGCTCGTAGGCATGGATCGTCTTGTGCTCCGCGCCGTGGTAGGCGAAAACGCGCTGGATGTCCTTCATGCGGCTGATCGCCCAGATGTAGAGGAAGAATGCGACCACGCGGAGCACGCCGTCGACGATGTTCCACCGGAACGGATTCTCGGTGGCGCGCAGTCCGGTGAGATTCGTGACGACCGCAGGCAAGATGATGAATATCCCGATAGCCAGGCCGATCCCCATCACGAGGGAGAAGGTGATCTCGCCGGGGGTGAGCTGCTCGTCCTCGGTCTCGCCAGCCAGCGAGGCCGAAACCGTGAACGCCTTCATGGCCAGCGCGAGGGTCTCGACAAGCGCGACGACGCCGCGGATGACCGGCTTGCGCATCCAGCCGTGCTTCTTGGCGGCTGAGCGCAGATCGTGCTCCTCGGTGTGGATCGATCCGTCCGCCGTGCGGACCGCGACCGCCCAGTTGAACTTGCCGCGCATCATGATGCCCTCGAGGACGGCCTGTCCCCCGATGTGCGTGTGGGTGATAGGGCAGTCCATGCGCTCGACTGCAGCTGCAGAGTCGCTCATCGTCCTACTCTCGTCTCGGGGCCTTGGGATAGGGATCGCCGCACGTCATCGCGCCCTCTCGGCATGCACCCCGCCGACATGATGCGCCGGCGTCGCAGAAGATGTAGGGTGCCGTGGGCTCAACGAGGTCAAGCATGACCAGTGCCAAGGCACGAATCTCCCACTGGGCGCGTCGGCAACAGCGCAGCTCGAAGAAGTGCAGGAGCTCGCGCACGTTCATGGTGACGACTATCTTCGTCTCGACGGCGTTGGGCAGCAGATAGCGCGCATCCTCAGCATCGACGCCTGAGTCGATCATCGCCCTGTATGCGGCGAACGCCGCGCCCGTCGCCTCGCCGAACCGCTTCGCGGCGTCCGGATCGGCGGCAACGCTGGGAGGCACAACGAACGTCGGCTCCTCGACAAACGAGACGTAGCGCTGCGACTGCTGGTTGTAACTGGCAAGGCGGTGGCGTACCAACTGGTGGGTCATCGCCCGGCTGACGCCATCGATGGCGAAGGTGTAGTTGACGTGCTCAAGCGCCGACAAGTGACCGGACGTCAGGATCGTGCGAAGAACCTTGGTTATGGCCTCGTCGCTCATCGCCTCCATGAGCTGCGCCGCCCCCACGGGCGCGTAGCACAGGCGCGCCGCGACCGCGACGGCGCGTTCGGGCTCGGGCGTGTGGTAGAGCAGTCGAACGTCCATGGGCACTCCTCGGTGGCCCCTCGGGACCCCTTGTGAAACAAGAGAGGCGTCGCACTGACCGCGACGCCTCCCCATTCTAGTCGTGCGAACCGCTCAACGGACGACCTACTCGGCGGCTTCCTCGCCGGAGTCGGCCGGCGCGTCAGCTACCACCTCGGTGGTCTCGGCGACGATCTCCTCGGCCGCCTCATCGACAACCTCGTCGACGTCAGTGGCCTTGGCAGCGCCCTTGGCGGACTTGACCTCGTACTCGGCAGCCTTGGCGGCCTTGGCGGCATCCTTGGCCTCGCGCTCCTTCTTGGCGGCCATCGCGGCCTCTTCAGCGGCCTTGCGACGGGCGTCCTTCTCAGCGGCTTCCTTCTCAAGCACGGCATTGGCCGCAGAGCCGAACTTGTCGCTGAAGCGCTGGACACGTCCACCGGTATCGACGAACTTCTGCTGACCGGTGAAGAACGGGTGACAAGCGTTGCACAGCTCAAGGTGCAACTCGCCGCCGGCGGTCGAGCGGGTCTCGAACCGGTTCCCGCATGAGCAGACGACCGTGGTCGCCTCGTAGTTCGGGTGAATGTCTTGCTTCACTTCTACACACCTCCGATAGCGCCTTGGTTTCCGACCAAGGCATGAGGACAGCCCGCGTATTCTAGCACCGTGGATACGGTTGGGCAAACGCCCCCTGCCCGCGATTATGACGTTCTGCTGACCAAAGCTCGTCAGTTGGGTGGCGCACGGGGTACAGCGTACTGCAGGGGGAATAAGCACCCTGTCGACCAGGAGGTGCGAGATGAAGCCCGGAACCCGCGTCATCGCCCTGATGTGCGCGCTCTCACTGCTCGCTGTGAGCGGATGCAGCGGAGGCGCCGATGTCGTCCCCACCCGCCAGCCCGGTATCCAAGAAACGGCCACGCCCCCGGCTCCTCCCCCTGAGTCGACGCGCATCCTCGCCTACTTCACGCGTGGCGAGCAGGTCGGCGTCGGTGCCCGCACCAGCGCGGCGAGCGGGACCGAGGCGTTGGCGGAAGCCGCGATGGAGGCCCTGCTCGCTGGACCGACCGCGGAAGAGCGTGAGTTCGGGCTCGGCACGACGATTCCTGAGGGCACGCGGCTCAACGGTGTCGCCGTTGACGACGGAGTCGCAACCGTTGACCTGAGCCCCGAGTTCGCGTCCGGCGGAGGGTCGCTGTCGATGCTGCTCCGTGTCACTCAGGTCGTGTGCACCCTCACCCAGTTCAGCGACGTGGACCGGGTCGCCTTCGCCCTCGACGGCGAGAAGGCCACCTCAATCGGCGGCGAGGGCATCGTCGTGGACCCGCCGGTCGACCGTGCGGCGTTCGAGGGGCAACTTCCCGCGATCCTCATCGAGTACCCGGCACCTGGCGAGACGGTCGCGAGCCCACTCACCGCGTGGGGCTCATCGAACGTCTTCGAGGCGACCCATCAACTCAACGTCACCGACCCGGATGGCCTGATCATCGTCGATACGTTCGTGACGGCGACGAGCGGTACCGGCACGCGCGGGACATGGAGCGAGACCGTGGAGTTCGGGCCGATCAAGCGCGCCGGACTCGGAGCGGTCATCGTGTTCGAGCTCTCAGCCAAGGACGGCAGCCAGCAAAACATCGTCGAGATTCCGGTGCAGATGACGGAGTAGGATTCCGGCGCACCGCATCGGCCTGCTAGCGCATGGCGCTCGGCGTAGGTCCGCCGCGAGTTCCGCAGCAAGAAGGCCGCCTCGGCGAGGCGGCCTTCGAAGCGAGGACTGTCTGAGCGCCGGACCTGTGCCGAGCGCCGTTGCGTGCTACAGGTCGATACCGTTGCGCGTGTCCCCCGCCTTGCGGGCCATCTTGGCCAGGAACTCCATGTTGCTGTTCGTCTGCTTGAGGCCCTTGATCAGCATGTCCATAGCGCGCTCGGGGTTGTCGATGCCGTGCAGGATGCGGCGCACGCCCCAGACGAACGGCGCCTCCTGAGGATCCAGCAGCAGCTCTTCTTTGCGCGTGCCTGACGTGATGACGTCGATCGCGGGGAAGATGCGGCGGTCGGCCAAACCACGGTCGAGGCGAAGCTCCATGTTGCCGGTGCCCTTGAACTCCTCGAAGATCACCTCGTCCATCTTCGAGCCCGTGTCGACGAGCGCCGTCGCCAGGATGGTGAGCGAGCCGCCGAACTCGATGTTGCGGGCCGCGCCGAAGAACTTCTTCGGGGGGTAGAGAGCCTGCGAGTCCACGCCGCCGGACAAGATGCGTCCCGACGCCGGCGAGGCCAGGTTGTAGGCACGCGCCAGCCGGGTTATCGAGTCGAGCAGGATGACCACATCGCGGCCGCTTTCCACCAGGCGCTTGGCCCGTTCGATGACGAGTTCGGCCACAGCGATGTGCTGTTCAGAGGGCATATCGAACGTCGAAGACACCACTTCGCCGTGAATCGAGCGCTCCATGTCGGTGACTTCCTCGGGCCGCTCATCCACGAGCAGGCACATGAGGTAGACATCCGGGTCGTTGGCGCTGATGGCGGCCGCGACGTCCTTGAGTACCGTCGTCTTTCCGGCCTTGGGCGGTGACACGATCAGCCCGCGCTGGCCCTTGCCGATGGGTGCGACGAGGTCGATGGTGCGCGCGGTCATGAACTGCGGACCGTGCTCCATGCGCAGTCGCTCATCGGGATAGATCGGCGTGAGGTCGGCGAACTTGGGACGCCCTCGATTCGCCTCGGGATCCTTCCCGTTGATCTGGTCCAGGCGCTGCAGGGCGGGGTACTTCTCGTTGTCACGCGGGGGCCGCACCTGACCTCGGACCATGTCGCCGCGCCGAAGCTCATTGCGGCGCACGGCCGACATCGAGACGTAGATGTCGCGGTCGCCCGGCAGATAGCCGCCTGTGCGAACGAATCCGTAGCCTTCCGGCAAGACGTCGAGGATGCCGGAGATCTCGATGAATCCCTCGGACTTCACCTTCGCCTCGAGCACGGCGTCGATGATCTCGTCCTTCTTCTTCAGCGGCTTGTGATCGATCGACAGCTCGATTGCCATCGCGCGCAGCTGCGCCACGGTGAGCTCGACGAGCTGCTCGCGGGTCACGCTGGGCTTGGGCGGCGCTTCCTGCGGCTGTCCACCGCTGCCGCGGCGGCCACGCTTGCGGGGACGTGCACTCATGCGTTCTTCACTTTCTCCCAGTCGGCCAGGAACGACTCCAGGCCTCTATCCGTGAGCGGATGCTTCACGAGGTTCTTCAGTACGGCGAACGGCACGGTCGCGATGTCGGCACCCATCAGGGCCGCCTGCGTCACGTGGTTTGCCGAGCGAAGCGATGCGGCGATGACCTCGACGTCGTGTCCGAAGTCGTAGTTGGAAAGCGCGGTGACGACGTCGGCCAGCTGAGCGATGCCGTCCTCGCTGATGTCGTCGAATCGGCCGACGAAGGGTGAGATATAGGCGGCTCCGGAGCGCGCCGCGAGCATCGCCTGCGGCACGGTGAAGCAGAGTGTCATGTTGACCTTGATGCCCTTGTCGAACAGCGTCTTGGTGGCCGCCAGCCCCTCGGGCATGGTGGGCACTTTGACGATCAGGTTAGGCGCGATGGCCGCCAACTCAAGGCCCTCGCGCACGATCTCATCGCGGCTCAGACCGACCGTCTCGCCACTGACGGGGCCGTCCACGATGTCGCAGATCCGCTTCAGGTGACCGTGAAAGTCGGCGAGCTTGCCTCCGACCCGCGCATACAGCGTCGGGTTGGTGGTCACTCCCGCCAGAACACCCCAACTGGCGGCCTCTTCGATCTCTGCGATATCGGCCGTATCCAAGTAAAACTTCACGATGAACGTGTCCCTTCTGCCTGTTGCGGCGCGCCTGGGCGCACCACGCTGCTACTCGTCGATCGCCTTCGTGACCACGCACTCGAGAACGTCTGCCACCGTCCTATCCAGCTGATGGCTGTAGATAAGCGGGACATCGTGCTCTCGCGCCATCTCCTCGATGTAGACGCCCAACGTCCGGATGCTCTTGAACCCCGTCCGGTAGCGCTCCAGCGGGCGTGTTCCCTCGGTCTGCACCTCGCGAATGTAGAAGTGGCTGAGGTGCGACTGTTCGTCATCGACTCCGATGACGATGTGAACGACCCGCGCCGCTGAGAACTGTCCCAGATCGAGGTAGCCCGGAACGAGGTGGATTCCCTCGATCACCATCGATGTCCCCTCGAGGACCGCCCGTTCGATGATCGCCTTGACGCCTGACGTGACGGCGGCGGTCTGCTCACGGAATCCGACGATGACAGGATCTGCGCCTTGCGGCACGGGAACTCGCAGACCTTGCCACGCAGAGAACGCGCTGTCGTGTATCGCGGGCATCAGGTCTTTGCTGAATATACCACGCATCACCTGGCGTATGGAATCGGTGGATGTGATTCGCGTGATACCGAGCCGGTGGGCCACCTCGGTGGCGATGGTCGACTTGCCTACACCGGTCGTACCGCCGATCAGGACGATCAGCGGCCTGTCGAGCCGGCTCACGTCGCGCAGCTTGAGGTAGCGCCGAGCGAACTCGTCGCCCGCCAACCGTTTCACGTAGTCGCGGGTCACCTCACGAAGCCGCTCGGTGGTCAGGCTCAGTTCCTCGCGCTCACGCAGGTCATCTTGGATGAGGGCGGCGATCTCGTATGCGCGGCTCGGCGCAAGCCCGGTCGCGGTCAGCGACTGGGCCAGTAGCCCCTTGCTGAACGGCAGGCCGTGCGCCTTGTCGGTGATGGTTATGGTCGGCCTTCGGTCTGACACGTGGTCTACCCCCTGCCCCTGCGCGCGGCGCCACGCTGCAGTGCGAGCGACGACACGCGATCGATGAGGTGCTCCAGATCGCCACCGTCGACAGCCACGGGAACGTTGTCACACAACACGGTGGGGACACCCGCGTCCTCGCCGGCCGCGGCAACCACATCGATGGCAGCCGCCTTGAGTTCCGTGAGCAGCAGGTCGAAGCGCCCCCGGTGGGCAGCCAGATCCTCCCTGAGCTTGATCCTATCTGACAGCGCGGTACTCACCGCAACGACCTCACACCCGTAGTGGGACTCAAGATGCTCGGCGAGCCGCGGCGCGATGGCCGCGGGGGCCGTGGTGGCGAACAGCACCTTGCGACCAGCAACCGGCTCGATCGGCGCTGGCCGCAGCGTGGTCGCGATGACAGGCACCTCGGGCGCTAGAGCCGCTATCGCGGCTCGAATCGCTTCCACATCCGCCTTTGTGGCCAGCGGCTCCTCGGCTGACGAGAGCACCACGAGGTCGGCGCGGCCAAGCCGGTAGGGGCCGAAGTAGTCACGGACGTAGCCGACCCCCTTACCGGCGCTGACGACGATGACGCTCGCATCGGCGTGCACCGGAGGGATCGCCGCACCGGATCCCTCGAGCACGATGAGCTCCTTGCCGAGCGTGTCGGCCAGGCGCGCTCCGTCGGGCACGTTACTGAAGAACGTCTCGCCCGCAAGGCCTCCGCCGCACCGTCGACACCCCACCGTCGTCACGCGGCTCATCACCGCATCTTCGTAGTTGTCGCTTGACGCGTGCTTGCCCTGGCGTGCCATTTCGAGCAGGTCTGATGTCGTGAGCGCCACCTGATCGCCATGAATGACCTCGGGCTCAGCGGGACCGCCACGGCCCATCGCCAGAACCACGATGTCACGGCCGGCCGCCTTGAGGGAGCGCGCGATGTAGGCCGATACCGCCGTCTTGCCGACGCGCTTCCCCGTGCCGATGATGCCGAGCGTCGGGGTGCGCGGCTCGACGCGCGAACGGGGCGGGGTGAAGACGAAGTCCGCCCCGCGGTACTCCACGCCCCTGCCCAAAGCGAGCGAAGCCAGCTTGAAGCGGTCGGCTGCGGACAGCACCGGCTCATCGGATAGATCGACAAGCGCGTCAGGCTCGTAGCGCGTGATCGCCGCAGCGATGACGTCGCTTGGGTCGCCGCCGGCAAGCACCGGAACCCCATAGGCCTCGAACCCGTTCGCGAGGTCGACCTTCTCGGTTCCTCCCACAAAGACCGCGGCGACCACCTCGTTGTCCTGCTCAAGGGCCGCGATCGCGGAGCGTACAACCGGCGGGTAGTGTTCGCCGTCGATGAGGGCTACGACCCGCCTCATCGTGGATCCCTGACCACTACCTCATCGAGGTCGGGCGCTTGCACGCCCGGACGCCAACGACAGTGCCGGCGGTTGATGTCGGTGAAGTCAGCGACCACCTCGCTGTCCACGTAGGGCTCCTTGAGAAGCACCCGCACTCGACCGTCGTCGTGGATCTCGATGATGTTGTAGCAGGGGCGCACCCTGCCGCGCAGGCGGTGCGTGCAGCAGGTGCCTGCGTTGATGATGAGCATATCTTCGAGCCGCCAGACGTTGGGCACGTGCTTGTGCCCGCACAGCACGATATCGGCCCCATTGTTGGCAAGAACGCGCAGCAGGTCGCCTGCGTCGTGGACGATGTTGCGCTCTCGGCCGGTTCCGGGCACCGGCACGAGATGATGATGCATGGCCAGGATCTTCACCTCGTCGAGGCACTCCGCGAAGCGCTCTTCGATCCAGCGATAACGCTCGCGGCCCACGCGGCCGGTGTCCAGATCGGGCTCACTCGAGTCGATTCCGAGCACGTGGACGCCCCCGTAGGACAGCTCTGAGCTCCGCGCCCCGAACAGCTCGATGTAGTGCTCGTCGCCGACGTTGCGGGCGTCGTGATTGCCCAGCAGCACCACCCTGCGATTGCAGGCGATCTTCTCGATAAGGCCGTGCGCCTGAACGAACTCGTGGCGAAAACCCATGTCGGTCAGGTCGCCGGTGACGACGACCATGTCCGGACACAGGATGTTGAGCTCATCGATGACGCGCTTGGCCAGTGAGGGTATGTGGTACCGAGACCCGCAGTGCAGGTCCGAGATGTGAGCGATGACGGTCGGATCTCCCACGGTCCTCGCCTTTCCAGCGCTAGCGGGGCAGTCGCCCGCGCGTTGACGTGTCCGGACCCGAGGCGGCCGCCTCCAATGAGGACAGCACCCGGGTGAGCCCCATGAGTGCTCCGAAGATATCTCCGAACTCGTCGTCGTAGGTGGTCACCTCGTACTCTCCTCGGATGCCACCCTTATCAGCAGCCGCATCGAGCGCGTCCTCGTAGGTGCCGATCTTGTCGACCAGCCCGAGCTCTTTGGCCCGCTCGCCGCTCCACGTCCACCCCGTCGCCAGGGACTCGACTTCAGAGCGCTCCATCTCCCGACCCTCGGCCACGATATCGATGAACTGCCCGTAGACATCATCGACCTCGCCCTGGATCAGCGCCTTCTCCTCATCGGTCAGGGGGCGATACGGGCTTCCCGTGTCCTTGTTCTCGCCAGCGGTGATGACCGTGAACTCCACGCCGAGCTTGTCGAGCAAGCCCGCGACGTTGGGGATCTGCGCGATCACCCCGATGCTGCCGACCGCGGTTCCGGGCAGGGCCCAGATCTCATCGGCCTGCGACGACACCATGTACGCACCGGACGCATTCACATCGCCGCTCGAGACAACGACCGGCTTGGTGCACTGGTCGACGTAGCGCGCGATCTCCTCGCTCGCCGCCACGGTGCCTCCCGGCGAGTCAACGCGCAGCACGATGGCCTTCACCGAGCTGTCCTCCTGCGCCCGGTCGATCGTGTCGTAGAAACGCTCGGGGGTCACGTAACCCGAGTAGGCGTCGCCGACTCCGGCGATCGGACCGTCGATGTGGATCACCGCTACCGCATCTCCGATACCCCTGGGCAGGGATGACGTTTCGCCGCCCATCATCAGCGCGAAGGGTACGGTGCACGAACCGATGAGCAGCGCGAGAGCCACGATGATGCCGATAGTCCACCCGATCCACGCGCGAGAGCGACGGGGAGCGGCGACACCGGCGGTCACAGGCGGCGTGGCGTACGGTACCGGCGGCGCGGCGTACGGCACAGGCGGCGCGGCGCCTCCCTGGACGGGGGGCACGCCGATAGGCGGCTGCTGCGAAGGATGCTGGGGGTCCTGATCCGACATCGGAGGCCTCTCTAGGGGAAGGTCGCGCCGCGATGCTGCGGCTAAGGGGGATACGGTTGATTCTTCCCCACACACGCTGGGCGGTCAACAGCGCGCCTGCGAAAGGACCCCGAAGTTCCCTACAGGATGCGCGCGCCCCAGCGATCGATGGCGAGCGCCTGCGGCGGACGTCGCGTGCCCAAGGCCGCGATACGGGCGGACGCCCGCTCGGCGATTCCGGCCGCGATCTCGTGAGCCGCGCGGTCGGTATCGCCGGCCACGAGACCGATGACGGTCGGACCCGCACCGGACAGGGCGACGCCCGCCGAGCCGCAGTCACGCAGGATCGACGCGACTTCGCTCAAGTCGCCGACGGCCGCCTCTCGATACGGCTCGTGAAGGCGGTCCGCGAGCGCGTCCCCGAACAGCTCGGGGCGGCCGGTGGCGATCGATGCCGCCAGAAGTCCGGCGTGTGCGACGTTGAAGGCGGCATCACGGTGGGGCACCTCTTCGGGGAGCATCGCCCGAGCGGCGGACGTCGCAAGCTCCTTCATCGCGGGAACCGCCACGACGGCAAGCCCGCGCGCGGGCTCGAAGCGTGCGAAGCGCACGCGGTCCTCATCCGACCAGCACACGGTGAATCCCCCGAAGAGCGCAGCAGCGACGTTGTCCGGATGGCCCTCGATCTCTGCCGCAAGCTCCAACCGACGCGCATCACCGAAGTCCGCTCCGACGAGCGCCTCTCCCAGCAGTAGTCCGCCGACGATGGCAGCGCTCGACGAGCCCAGGCCGCTGCCCGTTGGAACATGATTGGCACAGCCGATCTCGGCGAAGAGGCCGCTTCGTCCCGCCTCTGCGAACGCCCGCGCCATAGCGCGAGCGACCACATTCTCCTCGCCCGTCGGGAGCGCGCCCGCACCCTCGCCCTGCACATCCACGCGCCACGCCGAGGCCAACTGTGCCTCGAAGCGGTTGTGGAGGTTCAGCGCCAGCCCGAAGCTGTCGAAGCCCGGACCGAGGTTTGCAGAGGTGGCGGGGACGAGAACGGCTGCGCCCATGTGGCTAGAGGTCCTCTACCCTGATGACCGCACTGACCTCGCGGACCGCATCGCTCGCCTCGATTCGCGCAAGAGACGCACGCACGTCCGCCTCGAGCGCCGTATGCGTCACGAAGACGAGTTCCACGGTCTCGGACTCCTCTTCGCCACGCTGTATGACACTGGCCAGTGAGACGCCGTGGTCGCCGAAGTCCCTCGCGCACGCAGCAAGGACGCCCGGCGCGTCAACCACGAGCAGGCGCACGTAGTAGCGCGTTCTGAGCGTTGAGATGTCGCGGAGCGCGTGGTGCTCGGTGCAGGTACACCCGACGGTCGCGGGGCAGTCGGCCTGGATGTCGCGCGCGACCTCCACGAGGTCACCGACCACTGCGGAGGCGGCGGGCAGCGAGCCGGCGCCCTCACCGAAGAACATCGTCTCGCCGACCGCGTCGCCCACCACGTAGATGGCGTTGTAGACGCCGTCGACACTGGCGAGCGGGTGGGCCACCGGAATCATCGTCGGGTGAACGCGGATGTCGATGCCGTCGGGGGTGCGGTTGGCGATTGCGAGCAGCTTCACTCGGTAGCCGATCTCACGCGCGTAGTCGATGTCAGCGGGCGCAAGGCCGCGGATGCCTTCAGACGGCACCTGCTCCAGCGTGACCCGCGAGTTGAACGCGATCGAAGCCAGGATGGCGATCTTGGCGGCAGCGTCGTGCCCGTCGACGTCGGCGGTGGGGTCCGCCTCGGCGAAACCCTTGGCCTGCGCTTCAGCGAGCGCGGTGGCGTAGTCGAGCCCGTCTTGGCCCATGCGGGTGAGCATGTAGTTGGTGGTGCCGTTGACGATGCCCATGACCCGCGTGATCTCGTTACCGGTGAGCGAGTGCTTGAGCGGTCCGATGATGGGGATTCCGCCGCCGACGCTCGCCTCGAAGCGGATCTCGACACCGGCCGCCTCCGCCGCCTCCATGACCTCTTCGCCGTGCGTGGCCAGAAGGGCCTTGTTGGCGGTCACGACCGACTTACCCGCCTTGAGGGCGGAGAGCACCACGTCACGCGCCACACCCGTGCCGCCGATGAGTTCGATCACGACATCGACATCGGGGTCCGCAGTGACTTCGAACGCGTCAGTCGTGCAGGTGGCCGGATCGAGTCCGAGATCGGCGAAGCGCTCGGTAGCGCGATCTGCAAAACGGGTCAGACGTATGTCGACCCCGGCGCGGCGGCGAAAATCCTCCGCGTGACGAGCGATGATGTCGATGACCCCTGATCCCACGGTACCCAGGCCTATGAGGCCGACACGGATAGTGCGCATACGGTTAGTACCTCCTGAAACGGTCAGTGCGACCAGACATTCGGTGCGACTCTGAAGCGTCATTGTACCCGAGGCAGGACCCCGGGCCGACGCGTGCGACCGCGCGAAGGGCCGGACCGGTCAGTTCGCGCGCGAGGGCTCGGCGTCGACCGAAACCCAGATCAGATACTCCGTGAGGTCCGCTTCGACCGCGGCGTCGCCTTCGCCCTGCAGCTGGCGTCGGTACTCCGCGGCTGCGATCAAGTCGCGCGGATCCACGCGGGCCACGTCAACCCACATGCCCAGTTTGAGCAGGTCGCCGTCGCTCACCTTGAGCGCAGCAAGCATCAACCGGCAACTGACCAGATCACCCAGTTCCGAATCGCCGCTCGGGTCGTCGCCCACGAGCGCGCTGAGCAACACGGCGGCGTCCCGGGAATCGGCCTGGGCGAAGGTGTCCCTCAGGCGCGCGTCGACCACCGAAGAGGTCCAGAAGGGATGCTTCAACGCAAGCTCGTCGATGTCGTTCACCAGTTCTCCTGACTGACCGTCGGGCGTATACTCACCCTTGGACGAACCGCCATCACGTCCCCTCACAAGAGCATTCACCGGGAGGTCGATCCACGTGCGGCTGGAAACGAGTGAGGCACTCTACGAAGCGCATTCCGTCACCCACGTGCGCGTGGACAAGATCGGCGGCACCGCTGCCGGCCTGTGGTGGGTTGCGGTGGCATTCGAGGATGGGTCTTCGAAACCTGAGGGCTTGTTCACGACTCAAGACGAGGCGATGAAACTCGCCGCTGAACTCGCCGCGTCATGGCACGTCGAGGTCCAGGTCACGAGCGACCTGTAGGTCATCAGTCCACCTCGCACCGCATCAGATCGTCGTAGGACTCGCGCCTCACGACCCAGCGCCACTGGCCCTCCTTCACGAACACGACGCCCGGCCGCACCTGCTTGTTGTAGTTGCTGCTCATCGACTGGCAGTACGCACCTGTCGCACACACGCACAAGATGTCGCCCACCTCGGGGCACTGAAGCGGCGCGTCGTTGACCACGATGTCGCCACTCTCACAGTGCTTGCCGGCCACGGTGGCCACCATCTCGCGGGGCTGATCGGCCTTGTTGGCGAGCAGCGCCTCGTAGTGCGCGTCGTAGAGCGAGGTGCGGATGTTGTCGGACATGCCGCCGTCGACCGCCACGTAAGTGCGGATGTTGGGGATCTCCTTGATCGAGCCCACGGTGTAGAGCGTCACGCCCGCGTTGGCCACAATCGAGCGCCCCGGCTCGACGGCCATCGCGGGCACCGTCAGTCCGTACTTCTCGCACGCCTCTTTGATGCCGTCGACGACGACCTTGCCGTAGTCACGAATCGTGGAGGGCTCGTCCGGGATGCCGTAGGCGATGCCCAGGCCGCCGCCCGTGTCGAGCATGCGCACCTCGACACCGGTCTCGGCCTTGATCTCGGCGATGAACTCGACGATGACCTCGATGGCCTTGGAGAAGCTGTGCAGCGCGAAGATCTGGCTGCCGATGTGCATGTGCAGGCCGTCGAAATCGAGGCCGGGCAGTTCGATGGCGCGCTTGACCGCCTGCATGGCCAGGCCCTGGTTGCGCCCGAAGCCGAACTTCGAGTCCTCGGCGCCGGTCATGATGAAGTCGTGGGTATCGGCTTCGACGCCGGGCGTGACGCGGAGCAGGATCTTCTGGGTCGCTCCGCGCTCGGTCGCCAGCGCGCTCAGTCGCTCCATCTCCTCGAAGGAGTCGACGACGATCCTGCCGACTCCCGCGTCGAGACACTCGGCAAGCTCGACGGGCGTCTTGTTGTTGCCGTGCACGTAGATGCGCTCCATGGGAAAGCCCGCGCGGCGGGCGAAGGCGAGCTCGCCGCCGCTCGACACGTCCAGACAGCAGCCCTCCTCGGCCACCAGCTTGACCATGGCGAGCGACATGAAGGCCTTGCCGGCGTACACGACATCGACGTGGGGCCAGTGGTACGTGGTCCACTTCACGTACTCAGACAGCTGGAAGCGAATGGTCGCCTCATCCATCACGTAGACCGCCGTGCCCGCGTCGCGTGCTAGTTCAACCGTGTCGACGCCGCCGATCCACAGGTGACCGTCACGCACCTCAGCTGAGTTCGGCAGCACACTCAGCAGGTCGTGGCCCGTCTTGAGGTCGGCAACAGCGGGCGGACGGGGTCCGGTCGGCTTTCCCATGATGGATCTCCCCTCGATCGAGTACACTATTAGCATATGCTAACGGTAATTGTTCGCCTATGCTATTTCAGGCGACGGGGCGCGTCAAATGCTCCGTGACACACCCGCTACATGCGCTCTGGTGTGCTTACTCCCAGAAGACTCAACGCGCAGCGCAGCGCACGGCGGGTAGCGTCCACCGCGAAGAGCCGCGCCGCCGTCACATCGGGAGCATCGGGATCGACCACCCGACACTGGGCGTAGAACTGGTGGAACGAGGCCGCCAGCTCCTCGGCATAACGGGTCAGCTTGTACGGAGCCAGCTCACGCGAGGCAAGCTCGACCACTTCGCCGAACTCGTCGAGTTTGCGCATGAGAGCAAGCTCCGCGTCGGCCTGGAGCGCGGACAGATCGGTGTCAGGAGCGATCAAGGCGTCTGCGACGGCATCGACCGCATCCGCGTCGGCACCCTCCCCCGCCGCCTTGCGCAGGATCGAGCAGATGCGCGCGTAGGCGTACTGCACGTAGTAGACGGGGTTGTCGGCGGACTGCTGCTTGGCCACCGCGATGTCGAAGTCGACCTGCTGGTCTGTGGAACGCCGCAGAAACCAGTAGCGCGCCGCGTCGGGGCCCACCTCTGCAACGAGCTCCTCGAAGGTCACCATCTCGCCGGTGCGCTTGCTCATGCGCACGGCCTCGCCGTCACGGAACAGGTTGACGAGCTGACCGATGACCACGTCGAGCGCACCCTCGTGTCCGAGTGCGGCTACCGCGGCCTTCATGCGCGCCACGTACCCGTGATGATCGGCGCCCCAGATATTGATGACCCGATCAAAACCCCGGTCGTACTTGTTCTTGTGGTAGGCGATGTCCGCAGCAAAGTAGGTGTAGCTTCCGTCCGCCTTGATCAGTACGCGGTCCTTGTCGTCACCAAACGCCGTGGAGCGGAACCATACGGCGCCCTCCGAGTCATAGATGTGGCCGCGCTCGCGCAGCTCAGAGATCGCCGATTCGACCGCGCTGGCCGGGCCATCACTTCCCGCCTCATGCAACGTGCGCTCGGAGAACCAGACGTCGAAGTCCACCCCGAAGTCGTGCAGAACGCGCTTGAGGTGCGCGAGCACCTGCACGTAGGCACGCTCGCCGAAGTACTGCTCGCGGGCCTGCGGTGACGAGTCGAGCCAGCAGGTGCCCTCTTCGCCGAATATCTCGCTCGCAATCTCACGGATGTAGGTGCCGTGGTACCCGTTCTCAGGGAAGGGTGCATCGCTGCCGCACATCTCGAGGTAGCGCGCCGAGACACTCTGCGCGAACAGCTCCATCTGCACGCCCGCGTCGTTGACGTAGAACTCGCGTTCGACGCGCCAGCCGCTGTGCTCAAGGAGGCGCGCCATCGAGTCTCCGAGCGCAGCCCACCGACCGTGTCCGACGTGCATCGGCCCGACGGGATTGGCCGACACGAACTCGACCTGTACCCGGCGGCCTGCCCCAAGCTCACTGGCACCGAGAGCCGTATCCTGCTCGCGCGCCGCCCGCAAGACTCGCTGGAGCGCTGCGGCGGACAAGCGCAGATTGATGAAGCCGGGGCCGGCTATCTCGACCGCCGCAACGTCCTCATGTGATTCCAGGCGCTGCGCGATGATCTCGGCAACCTGCCGGGGTTGCATGCCGGCGGCCTTGGCGCAGCGCAGGGCGACGGTCGTTGCCCAGTCACCGTGCGAGGGATCGCGCGGGCGCTCGACACCCGCATCCGGCACACCATCAAGCGGCAGTTCGCCTGCCTCGATCGCTGCGGAAACCGCGGCGGTCACGAGCAGTTCGATAGCGTCTCTCACGAGCGGTCCTTCGCATCAGCACCTCGGGTCGTGCAGGTACGATACCCGATGCGCCGTTGCGGCGCCAAAGCAGGACTCCTCGGCTGCCTGGGGCCCGTGACATCAGCCCCTCACGAGTGGGGGGTTATGCGGTCAGAATCTCGTCGGCCTTGATCGAATCATTGGGATACAAGTCGCTCGGGACGCCGCCTTTGCCGAAGCGCTCGAACACACGGTGTCTGGCGCATGCTTCGCTGTCGCCCTGGCAGTAGTTCTTCTTGTAGATGTCGGCCATCGCAGGCATGTTCTCCATCTTGTCGAAGAAGAACGGGCAGCCCGCGAGGCACTCGCAATCCGCCATACCTCTCAAACCTCCTCGGTCGCACGTCGAACGAACGTCTCGGCCAGTCGATTGGGCAGCAGCGCAAAGATCCAGCAGCCCATGCAGAAGCCGAACGCGGCCTCCAGAAATGCGAAGAAGAAGAATACTCCGACCACCGCATAGTAGACCTGCGGGTAGGCAGGAAACGCGGACGCGGCCAGCAGACCGAGGGAGCTCATGAAGAGCGCAATCGACGCCGCGAGACGCTTGGGCGCAGAGTCGGCCATGGTGCGCTTGAGACGCAACCACGAAGCAAGACTCCCGGCTGCCATGCAGTTGGGACTACGCGCGAAGCCGGCAAACACCTTGAGGGCGAAGTCGACAACCAGGTAGACGAGCACCCAGCGGTACGGCGTCAGCGCGGCCACGAGTAAGAGCGCGCAGGTCAATGTGGCGTTGATCCGCGCCGAACTCTCGTCGATCATCTCGCCGCCTAGGGGGCAGCGTGGCGCGAACTCCCCCACTACTGACACCTCCCATCGACAACGAAAACGCCATACGGAACTCGCGCACCCACATTACAACCTAACGAAACCTTAGGGAATACGCGCAGGGGTATCCGTGAACGAAATCACGAACATGCGGCCCCGCTCACTTGTGGTACGGCTCGCCGCGGGCGATGCGGAAGGCGCGGTACAGCTGCTCGACGAGCACGACGCGTGCGAGATTGTGCGGCAGCGTAAGGGGGCCCAGCGACAGGCGGCTGTCAGCGCGCTCCAGCACGCTTGGGGCAAGTCCGTGGGACCCACCGATCACAAACGCGAGGGATGAGCGTCCTTCGACACCGTGGCGGGAAATCTCCTCGGAGAAGGCGACGCTGTCCAGGCTGCGACCGCGCACGTCAAGCGCGATGACGTGGTCGTCGGGCCGTATCGCTTTGAGCACGTCGACACCCTCGTCGCCCACCGCCCGGGCCTCGCCGCCTCGGCTCGGATCCCGATCCGCGACTTCGACCACCCGCACGTCGGCGTAGGATCGCAGCCGCTTGAGGTACTCGTCGACGGCCTCGGCCCAGAACCGCTCCTTGAGCCTGCCGACGGCGATGATGGTGATACGCATCACCGTCGATCGGCATCCGATCCGAGGGTCACCGCAAGCGTACGCCGCGCCTCACCTCGCACCAGCTCCACCCCGACCTCATCGCCCACGCGGTTCTCTCTGATCGCTGCGAACACGTCTTCGACGCCGCCGACGGTACGCTCGCCGATCTTGACGATGATGTCGCCCCGCTCGATACCAGCCAACTCAGCAGGAGATTCAGGCTGCACGAAGCGCACCAACGCACCTTCGGTCACGGGCAGACCGAACTGCGAGGCGACGCTCTGGTTGACGGTCTGCGTGCTGACGCCCAGGTACGGATGGACGGCACGGCCGTTGGCGATGAGCTGCTTGGATATGTCCACGGCAAAGTCCACCGGTATAGCGAAACCGATTCCTGCCGACTGCGGCGCTCCGACGGCTCCGGACGGCGACTGGATCAGCGTGTTGATTCCCACCAGCCGACCGCGATCGTCGACCAATGCGCCCCCGGAGTTGCCGGGGTTTATCGCGGCATCGGTCTGAATGAGGTTGGTGTATGTGGTGATCTCTTCGCCACCGCTCACTATGTCGGCTCTGTCCAGCGCGGACACGATTCCCACGGTGACCGACTTCTCCAAACCGAAGGGGCTCCCCACGGCCATGACGTACTCTCCGACGTTGAGTTCCTTGGACGAGCCCACTTCGATGGCGGGGTATCCGCTTCCCTCGATCTTGAGCACGGCGAGGTCGCTTGACGGGTCGGTGCCGACAACGGTCGCGGGGACATCATCCACGCCAACGGTCACGAAGACCCGATCCGCGCCTTCGATGACGTGGTTGTTCGTGAGGATGTAGCCATCCGAGCGCACGATCACACCCGAGCCGTTGCCTGCCGCCTGCTCCACGCGCGCACCCGTGAAGGGGTTGTATGCTTCGGACACGACGGTCACGTTGACGACGGACGGCACGACCTTGGCGGCGACGGCCTCAGACACGTCAGCCATGCTGCCCGGGCTGATGGTCACCTTGTTCACCGTGGGTTCGGCCTCTTTCGTCGAGGCCGTCAGCGGTTCGACTCCCGGCACCAACCCCAAGGCCCACACGAGTCCGGCCGCCACGAACAAACCTCCGACCACCGACCCCACTGCGGCCGCGGTGACGACCGCGGCACTCGACCAACGCCGCTGGACCGCGGGCTCTTCGCACGGCTCGTCATCGTCTCCCGTGTACTCGCAGACCGGAAGCGGCCCCATGACTGCAGGAGGCGTGACCTGATGGGCCTCGATATCCGATAGGTGGGTGTCGGCGTCGGCCATCCATGCGATGGACTCTCCCTCCGACCCCGTCGGCTCGGGCTCAGAATGGACGTGCCAGTCGGCACCTTGCACCTCACGTGAGATCTCTGCGGCGGTGCGGTGAGGATCAGGGGCGCCGGACTCATTCCTGGAGTCAGCGGGGGCAGCGGGGTCGTTGCCGAAGTCAGTCATGCGTCACCTCTGCGGTTCGCGGGTTCGATGTTCTGCAGGGGCGACGCAGACGCCGCCCGCATACACCGTACTCCTTCTCGCCCCGACCCCGTGGTGTGGCACACGGAATCCTCACGGTGGGTACGCGCCCGCTTCACAAGAACGCCGGCGCGGGCGCGTGGGCCGCTAGATGCCGAGCCACCCCAGCAGCGGACCGGCCGCGAGCCCCAGTGCCACCGTGGCGGCAACGCACGCCAGAATCGCGATGGATGCCGCAGGAGAGCTGGCCAGCGGAGTCCGCTCCTGCGCCGGCACCGCGAAGAATGCGGAGCGCACGATGCGCAGGTAGTACGCCGCCGAGACCACGCTCGTCAGTACCGCGACCACAACCCAGGGGGCGAGTCCGGCCGCCAGGGCTGAGGAGAAGACGTAGAGCTTCCCGAAGAAGCCCACGAGGGGCGGAATGCCGATGAGCGAGGCGAGCATGATCACCGTGCCCCACGCTGCGGCCGGGCGCCGGCTGAAGAAGCCCGCGAAGTCGTCAACGGTCACGCCCTCCTCGGCTACCAGCAGCATCAGCCCGAGCGAGGGTATCGCGTAGGCGAGCGCGTAGAAGACGGCGGCCCCGTAGCCTGCGGCGGTGATGCCGGCGGCCCCCAGCATGAGGTAGCCGGTGTGTGCGACACCGGAGTAGGCCATCATCCGCCGGATGTCGGACTGCGTCAGAGCGGCTAGGTTGCCGAGCACCATGGATGCGACCGCGGCGATGAGCACCATCGTGGCGCCGATGGGCGCCGTGGGCACGATAGCCGCCACGAGCCTCACGAACACCACCGCACCGGCCACCTTCGGGACGGTCGAGACGAAGGCCACCGACCACGCCTCTGCGCCCTCGTACGCATCCGGAGCCCAGTAGTGGAAGGGTGCCGCCGAGAGCTTCGCGAACACGCCTACGAACGTGAGCAGCATGGCAAGCAGGCCGAGGGTGCCCGCCGTGGACAGATCGAACTCAGACAGCCTGGTGGTGCCCGTGACGCCGTAGAGGAACGACAGTCCGTACATCATCACGAGCGATGTGAGCAGCGAGAGCAGGAAGTACTTGAGCGCTCCCTCAAGGCCGGTGAACCGATTCCGGCGGTAGCCGACCAGAACGTAGGCGGGCATCGTCGCCAGCTCCAGAGCGAGGACTATCGTCACCAGATCAGCCGCGCACGACATGAGCAGCGCGCCCATCGTCGCGAACAGCGCGAGTGCCGTGGCTTCACGCGTGCGGCCCTCTCCTCTGCCGGCGGTCCATAGCAGCCAGACCGCAGCCAGAACCAGCGTGCCCACGCGCGCGAAGCGTGCCGTCTCGTCAAAGACGAGAGCCCCCCCGAAGAGGGTCTGGCCGGCCGTCGCAAGCGCAGCGGCCACCGCCGCCACGAGCACCAGCACGACACCGACGTACGCCGCGCCCCGATCCCGCCCCGGAAGGTGCGAGGAGAACAGTCCCCACGCAATTGCGATGAGGACGAGCAGCTCAGGAACGAGGAGTGCGTAGCCCGTCATCTAGCCACCGACCACCTTCGCCAGGGCGGTCATGGCGGGATCCGTGAAGCGCAGCAGAGCGTCCCAGTACACGCCGATGACCACGATGAGCACGACGAGAGGCACGACCGTCGCGATCTCACGGATGCTTGCGTCCGGCTGATCGGCGACGACGTGACTGGGCTGACCCATGACCACACGCTGCAGCATCCACAGCATGTACGCAGCGCCGAACAGCACGCCCAGAACAGCCGCTATGACGAGCCACGCGTCGAGCGCGGTCGACTGCCACGCACCCAGGAGCGACAGGAACTCGCCCACGAACCCGGAAAGCCCGGGCAGGCCCATCGAGGCGAACGATGCGAACGCCATGAGCCCGGCGATGACCGGCATCTGGTTGGCCAGCCCCGAGAGCTCGGAGATCTGGCGGGTATGGGTACGGTCGTAGACCATGCCGATCATGAGGAAGAGCATGCCGGTTGTCAGGCCGTGGCTGATGTTGACGGCCATCGCGCCGTTGAGGCCCGCAGCCGTGCCCGCCGCTATGCCCAGCATGGCAAAGCCCATGTGAGACACCGAGGAGTACGCGACGAGCTTCTTCACATCAGTCTGCGCGAAGGACACGGCCGCACCGTAGATGATCGAGAACACCGCGATGACCCCGATGGCGAACTGCCACGACGCGAACCCCTCGGGCAGCACCGGCAACGAGATGCGCAAGAAGCCGTAGGTGCCCATCTTGAGCAGCACGCCGGCGAGCAGTACCGAACCCGCGGTCGGCGCCTCAACGTGGGCATCGGGCAGCCAGGTGTGGAGCGGGAACACCGGCACCTTCACGGCAAAGCCGAAGAAGAACGCGGCAAACAGCCACCACTGCACGTCGGCGGGCAGCGTGGGCCCCAGCTTCGCAAGCTCGGTGAGGCTGAAGGTGTCCAGCTGCAGGCGCAGCACGATGATGCCGATCAGCATGAACACCGACCCCAGCAGCGTGTAGAGGAAGAACTTGATGGCGGCGTACTCGCGACGCGGCCCGCCCCACTGTGCGATGAGGAAGTACATCGGGACCAGGACCAGCTCCCAGAAGACGTAGAACAAGACGAAGTCGAGTGCCGAGAAGACCCCGTTCATGCCCACCTGCAGCAGCAGAAGCATGGAGAAGTAGAACGCGGGCTTCTTGTCGATCTTCCAGCTGGCGACCACCGCCAGTAGCGTCAGCAGCGCAGACAGGGCCACGAGCGGTGCCGACATGCCGTCGACCCCCATCGTGTAGCGGATCCCGGCTTGCGGGACCCACGCCCTGTCAGTGACGAACTGCATTCCGCTTGCGGCCACGTCAAAGCGCAGCAGCATGAGGCTCGCCAGAACAAGGTCACCGACGGTCACCGCCAGCGCGATCCACTTCGCATTGTGTGCCTGGCTCTTCGGGAGCAGCGCACAGAGCGCAACTCCCAGAAGCGGCAGGAAAACGATCCAGCTCAGCACGCTAGGCCCCCCTTGAGACGATCACGATGAGCATGAGCACGACCACGGCACCTATGACAAGGCGCTGGTAGTTCTGGATTCGACCGGTCTGAAGGCGTCTGAACAGGCCGGCCAGACCGCGAGCGGCGGTCGCAAGGCCATTGACGGCCCCGTCGATCACGCCCTGATCGAAGCGCTCGGCGCCGCGCGCCGTTGCACTCCACCCGCGGCCCGCCCCGTTCACGGCACCGTCGACCACCGAAGCATCGAAGCGCGAGGCTCCCTCCGAGACGCGGAAGTAGTTCTTGATGAGCAGCTCATCGTAGGTGAGGTCGAAGTAGAGCTTCATCTTCAGGGCCCCATAGAAGTAGCCCATGCGCTCCTTCCACACCCGCGTGTTGACCACCACCGAGCGCCGACCGTAGAACCACCAGCCGATGGTGATGCCGATGGCGGCCACCGCCGTGGACGGCAATGCGACGATGAGCTCCGGCCACACGCCCTTGTGACCGAGGAACTCGGCAAACGTCGGGCCGGCGAACCCTGCCACCAGCGTGATCGCAGCCAGCACCGACATGGGCACGAGCATCGAGCGGTGGGCCTCATGGAGCTCTTCGGCCTGCTCGGGGCCGGAGAAGACACGGAACCACAACCGCGTGACGTAGAACGCGGTCAGGCCCGAGGCGAACAGGACGAATCCGATGGTGACGTAGTGGTGTTCGTGCATGAGCACGGTGATGATCTCGTCCTTGCTGAAGAAGCCGGCCAGCGGGAAGACGCCGGCCAGCGCCAGACTGCCGATGGTGAACGTCGCCGTGGTCACCGGCATGTGCTTGGCCAGGCCGCCCATCTCGCGCATGTCTTGGGTGTGGGCGGCATGGATGATGACGCCGGCGCCGAGGAAGAGCAGCGACTTGAAGAAGGCGTGGGTCGTCAGGTGGAAGAGTGCGGCCACCGCGCTCCCCGCCCCCAGCGCCACGAACATCAGTCCCAGCTGGCTGACGGTGGAGTACGCGAGAACCTTCTTGATGTCGTGCTGCACCGCCGCAAGCAGGCCCGCGGCGACTGCGGTGATCGTGCCGATCACCATCATCGCGGTCATGACCTGCGGCACCTCTTCGAAGATCGGCATCGTGCGGGCTACGACGAAGACGCCGGCCGCGACCATGGTGGCCGCGTGGATGAGCGCGGACGCCGGTGTGGGACCGGCCATCGCATCGGGCAACCACACGTGGAGCGGCATCTGGGCAGACTTGCCCATGGCGGCCCACAGCAGCCCGATAGCCACGACGAGCGCCGCTCCGGGAGCCCACTCCGGAGCCCCGTGCAGCACCTCGGCAAGATCGAACGTGCCCGCGTTCACATAGATGGCGAACAGGGCGATGAGGAAGCCCAGGTCACCGACGCGCGTCGTGAGGAACGCCTTCTGCGATGCCTTGCGCGGCCCTTCAAGCTCGTACCAGAACCCGATGAGCAGGTAGGAACAGAGCCCCATCATCTCCCACATGGCAAAGGTCAGCAGGAGGTTATCTGAGAGCACCAGCACGAGCATCGCCGACGTGAACAGCGACAGTACCGCGAAGTACCAGCCCTCACGCGTGTCGCGATGCATGTAGCCCAGCGAGTAGAACTGCACGCACGTCGCGACGATGGTCACCACCACCAGGATGGCAGCGGCACCGGGGTCGAGGGCCAGACCGAGCTCGAGCGGCTTGCCGCCCACGTGCCCCAGCGGCCACGCGATGCTCCACACAGGCTCTACGTGGTGCCCGCCGGGCCACACGCGCGCGAACGCGGCGAGCGCCAGAGCCGCGGAAGCCGACATAGCAAGCGGCGGCAGCCAGAGCAGGCGCTTGCGCAGGGCGCGGGAAAGCGGGAGCAAGACGAGGAACGCCGCTGCGGGAAGAGCCGGTATGAGGGCGACCCAGTCCATGCTCACCCCCTCAGCTCATGCACGGAGTCGACCTCGGACGAACGGGCCGCGCGGAAGATCGCCAACACCAGCGCCAGGCCCAGCCCGATCTCGGCAGCCGAGACGATCATGACGAACACCGTGAAGAACTGCCCCGTCATCTCCACCGGAGTCACGAAGCGCGAGAACGCGATGAGGTTCAAGTCAACGGCCACGGCCATGAGCTCGAGTGACATGAGCACCTGCACCGCTCCGCGCTTGGACACGGCGCCGTAGAGCCCTATCGAGAAGAGCGCCGCCGCAAGGAGCAGGTATGCCTCGAGTCCGAGAACCATCACTCCTCCCCCTCACGCGACCACCAGACCGCGCCGACGAGCGCAGCGGTGAGGATGAGCGAAGCGATCTCAAAGGGCAGGACCCAGCCATCGAGGGCAAACAGCTTCTCGCCGAACTCGAGGATTCCGGGGAACACCTCGGGGTCGGGGCTCTGCCTGACGGTGCCGCCGGCGACCGCCGCAACCACCACCGCGAAGAAGGTCACGGCGAGCGCCAGGCCGGCCCATGAGAAGTCACGGGGACGCACGGCGTCTTCTCGCCGGCGCAGCGTGATCATGATGGTGAAGAGGTTCAGGATGGCGACCGCGCCTGCGTAGACGAGCACCTGCATCAGCGCGATGTAGCGCGCCTCGAGAAGTGCGAAGAGCCCTGCGGCGGCCACCGAGACCGCAAGCAGGCAGTAGGCGGCGTGAACGACGTTTCGTGCCGTGATCATGCCGACGGCCCCCGCCAGGCAGGCAAAGGCCAGCAGGCCGAAAGCGACGAGTGTGAGGGTGTCAGTCACCGTCGACCTCCTTCGCGTCGGCGGGCTCGGTAGGCGCAGCGGGCTCGACGGGGGCAGCGGGCGCAGCGGGTTCGGCAGGCGCAGCGGGCCGCTCGGCAGCCGCCTTGCGCTTGGGCTTGGCCGCGGGCGCATCCACCAGAAGCGCCGTCACCAGATCTTCCACGTTCACGGTGGCGAGCTCATAGTCGTGACCCATCTCAACCGCGTCGAAGGAGCATGACTCGACGCACAGGCCGCACATCATGCACGCACCCAGCTCGTAGCCCCACCGGTCGATGTGCTTGCTGCGATCCTCGCCGGTGGTCACGTCGATCTTGATGATGTGGTCCGGGCACGCGCGCTCGCACGCCATGCACGCGGTGCACTTGTGGGCGCCGTCCTCGTCGAGCTTGAGCTGGACCGCCCAGCGCGCGCGCTCGGGTAGCTCGATCTTCTCGTGCGGGTACTTCACGGTGATGGGGCCGCGCAGCATGTTCTTCATCGTGATGCGCAACCCGTTGAGGATGCCGATGCCCCAGATGCTCACGAGGCACCCCCGAACAGCGTCGGCGCGAGCTTGACCGCAAGTCCGGTCACGACGATCCACACGAGGGCCGCGGGGAGCAGTACCTTCCAGCCCAACGAGAGCAGCTGGTCGATGCGCACCCGGGGCAGTGTTCCGCGAATCCACATCAGGACCGCGATTCCCAGATAGGTCTTGAGCATGAATACGACCGGACCACCCACGCCCGCCAGCACCCCGTCAGGTACGAACGGCAGCGTCCAGCCGCCGAAGAACAGCGTGACCATGAGCGCCGAGAAGATGAAGGTGTTGCTGAACTCGGACAGGAAGATCAGCCCGAACTTCATCGACGCGTACTCGGTGGCAAAGCCGGCCACCAGCTCGGATTCCGCCTCCGACATGTCAAACGGCGTCTGGTTGGACTCGACAAGCCCGGCGACCAAGAACAGTAGGAAGGCCGGGAAGCACGGGATGATGAACCACAGCGAGCCCTGCTGGACGCGCACGATGTCTGAGAGGTTGATCGACCCGGCGATCATGACCGGCGGCAGCGCGGCCAGTAGCAGGGGCACCTCGTAGGTGACCTGCTGCGCGATCGAGCGCATCGAACCCAGGAGCGACCACTTGTTGTAGCTGGCCCAGCCGGCCGCGAAGATGCCCAGCGGCACGAGGGAGAGGATGGCGAAGGTGTAGAGCAGGCCCGCGTCGAGGTCGGCGGCGACCGCCGTCTCAGAGAACGGAATGGCCGCGTAGGCGGCAAGCGACGGCACGAAGACGATCATCGGTGCCAGGAAGTACAGCGTGCGGTCGACCTTGCCGGGGGTGGGGTCCTCTTTCGTGAGGAGCTTGAGCACGTCGGCCGTCGTCTGGAACATGCCGGCCGGACCCAGCTCGGTCGGCCCAAGCCGCAGGTGCAGATGGCCCAGGACCTTTCTGAGCATGTAGATGAGCACCACGCCGTTCAGGAGCATAAGTCCCACGGCAGCCAGCACGCGAAGCACGGCTATGAGAAGGGGGCTCATCGGTCGATCTCCCCCAACACGATGTCGACGCTGCCCAAGATGACGACGGCGTCGGCCAGCAGCACGCCCGGCAAAATGGCCTCGGCAGCCTGCAGGGCGTAGAGCGCCGGTGGGCGGTAGCGCATGCGGTACGGGTTCTCGGTCCCGTCAGAGATCAGATGCACGCCCAGTTCACCGCGCGGCGACTCCACGGCGGCGTACGCCTCCCCAACCGGCGGGCGGATCACCTTGGGCACCTTGGCCGTGTGCTCGCCTTCGGGAAGCCCGTCGATGCACTGGCGCACGATGCGCACCGCCTGCCGAAGCTCCCCCATGCGCACGAGGTAGCGTGCATAGCAGTCGCCCTCGGTCGCAAGAGGTACCGAGAAGTCCATCTCCTCGTAAGCGGCGTAGGGCCGGTCCTTGCGCACATCAAAGCCCAAGCCACTGGCACGCAGGTTGGCGCCGGTCAATCCGAATCCCGCTGCCATCGGGCGCTCGAACACGCCCACACCCCGGGTGCGGCCCTGGAATATCTCGTTTCCGCCCAGCAGCGCTTCGTGCTCGTCGAGGTAGCCGTCGATCGTGGCGAGGAATGCTCTGATCTTGGGCTCAGCGGTGGTGGTAATGTCGGCCACCACGCCGCCCGGTCGCACGTAGTTGAACATCATGCGTTGCCCGGTGATGTCCTCGAGGATGTCGAGGAGCTGCTCGCGGTCGCGGACCGCGTAGAGGAACTGGCCCATAGCCCCGGTATCCAGGCCAAAGGTGCCGTACCAGACGAGGTGGCTCGCGATGCGGTTGAGCTCGGACAGCAGCACGCGCAGCCACTGGGCGCGGCGTGGGATCTCAACCGCCATGATGGCTTCAGCGGCCAGCGCGAACGCAAGCTCGTTGAAGATGCCCGAGGTGTAGTCGCCGCGGTCCATGAGCGTGCCCACGGCGTTGTAGCGCCGATGTTCGGCAAGCTTCTCGATGCCACGGTGCAGGTAACCGACGACCGACTCGGCCGCGACCACTTCCTCGCCGTCGAGCTCAAGCAGCAGGCGGAGCACACCGTGCGTCGACGGGTGCTGCGGACCCATGTTCACGATGAGCCGCTCGGTGTCGAGGGCGTCAACGCCCATGGGAGCGCGCTTGAGCGACGCCGGCACGAACTCGACGTCGGTCGGCGGGTTAGGCGTCAACCAGCCCGCATGGGAGACGAGGTGGCGCGGATCCATCAGCGGTTGCGCACCTCCTCGGGCGTACGGATGAGGTGCTGCTTGAGGAGGAACGGCTTCGAGCCCTCCGTGAGGAGCAGGTGCTTGGGGTTGGGATGGCCCGACAGCGTGAGGCCGAACATCTCGGCGCACTCGCGCTCGGGCATCAGCGCGGCCGGGAAGAGGTCCCACACGCTGGCGAGGTCGGAGCCGTAATCCAGATCGACCTTGACGAAGACCTCTTCATCGCGGGCGAAGGAGCGCAGGTGGTAGACGACGTCGACAGCCTCGGTCGTGTCGATGCCGAACAGGTCCACAAGGAACTCGAACCCGTCGTCTGACGCCTTGAGCGCGCTCAGCACCGGGCGGGCGTGGGCAGCGGACGCGTGGATGACGACGCCCAATGACGGGACGTCGTCGATCTCGATGCCCTTCAGCCCGGCGGCCGAGAGCGTCCTAGCTAGTGCTGCCGTGTCGGGCCGCAAGGCGCTCCTCCGTTTGCTTGCTGATCTTGTCCATGAGCTGGAAGAACCCGTACTGCACCGACTCAGGTCGAGGCGGGCATCCCGGGATATAGACGTCGACGGGCACGACCTCGTCAACGCCAAGAAGGACGTTGGGGTACTCGCGGAACGGACCGCCGGTCGACGCGCACGCACCCATGGCCACGACCCACTTGGGCTCGGGCATCTGGTCGTAGAGGCGCCTGACCGTGGGGGCCATCTTCTCGTTGACCGTGCCGGCCACGATCATGACGTCGGCTTGACGCGGACTCGCCCGGAAGAACACCCCGTGGCGGTCGAAGTCGAAGCGAGGACCCGATGCATGCATCAGTCCCTCGATAGCGCAGCACGCGATACCGAACGCCATGTACCACAGCGAGTGGCGCCTGGCCCAGTCGAACAGCTGCTCGCTGCGGATGAAGAGGAGGGAGTTCTCGCCGGTGAACTTGTCTATCGCCACTTGAGCGCCCCCTCCTTCCATGCGTACGCGAGCCCGCCCGCGAGGATCGAGATGAAGATGATCATCTCGATGAAGACGAACCAGCCGATTCCCGGACGGCCGAAGGTGACGGCCCACGGGTAGAGAAAGACCACTTCGATGTCGAAGATGACGTAGAGCAACGCGTACACGTAGTAGCCGGCGCGGAAGCGTACCCATGGTCCGCCCACGGGCTCGACGCCGCACTCGTACATGGTCGCTTTCTCCGGCGAGGGAGCCTTGGGCGAGAGCAGCCATGAGGAACCGAGCGCCAGCACGGTGAAGGCCGCGCCGATGACGATGAATCCCCCTATGACGATCGCTTCAAGATCCATCCGGCCCCTCTCGAACCCTCGGGACCCGGCGCTGCCGGGCGCCTCCCGTACCCCTCGTCGCGACTAGCGCGACCACACGTGCCCAACGCGAGCGGATTCATGCTCAGGGTGTTCGTGGGACACTACCATACACCGAGGCGCCGCTTGCCAGTCGAGCGGCAGCAATCATCGGTGAACGGCACGTCAGGAGCGGTGAGCGGCGCGGGGATACCCAGGGGCGTATCGGGGGCGGCGGTGCCATCGCAGACGCTTGATGGCTCGTGTGCTTCGACTGGTCCCTCTCAGCGCCTCGAGCTTCCGCGACTCCTCCCAGTTCCGTATGGCGATACGTCGGACATCGTGAATATGTTCCGACGTTTCCATCACATGCGGAGGGGCCTGATCAGCTAGTCGCCGAGGCGTCCGACCAGAGCTCCACGTCGAGCCCCGGAACGCGCTCGAACTCGCGGACGTTGGCCGTGACCATGGTCATTCCATGTGCGACACAGGTCGCTGCCAGCCACAGATCGTGCGGCCCGATGATAGTGCCGGCCTGGCGCAGCTCCGCCCAGAGCTGCGCGTGCGCACGGGCACAAGCCAGGTCCACGTCGAGCAACGGGAAGCGCTCAAGAATCCCCTCGACGAACGCCGAGCGCTTCATCTTCGCGGAAGGGTCAAGCGCACGATGGACCCCGTGGAGCAACTCGCTCGCAGTGACGACGGATAGGAAGGACTCTTCTCCGGCACGGCGTGCCACGTGAACGTCGAGCGCAAGCCTGCCGCGCTCAGCCTCGATGAGGATGCTGGAGTCGATCAGGACTGCCATGCGTCGCGCACCTCCGCAGCCGCAATCTCACTCTGAGCAGCCGCCAGGTCCTCAGCGAAGTCCGCCGCCTCGGACGCAGACAGGCGCGGAAGCGATGCGAAGATCGCCGGCAGCTCCGAGAGCAGCTTTCCTTGAGGCAGCGGTCGCAGTTCCGCGAGCGGCTTGTTGCCGCGCAGAAGCGTGAAAGACTCGTGACGGTAGGCAACGCGGTTGACGTAATCCGCGAAGTTGCGGGCGACTTGGGTGACGGTCACATCAGACATTCCGATTCCTCCATGCACACGATTCAGTCTGATAATCAGATTACATGACATCAGACGGATTGTCACCGGGGAGCAAGGCTGTCGCACACGACTACTCGTCCGCTCCATCCTCCGCAGATGTAGCCTGAATGAGCATTTGACCAACGTTGATGGCGGGGAGAACGATCCGACCTACCGGGCTTGCTGCGGAGAGATCAGCGTACATCGCCCGCACGGTTCCAATCAGCACTGTGATGCCGTTGAACACGAGCAACTGCTCCCAATCATCAGGGTGTTCCACCTTCAGATCGGACGTGTCGAAGAACCCCGCAACGACAACGCTCCCCGTGAATCCGGCTTCTTCAAACTGGCCCTCGTCACCGTTGAGCTGGACGGAGAGCTGGACCGCCATATCATCTGCCGATTCGTCAGACTGCAGAACAGCCGCGTCGATCTTGAGGTCGAGTTTGGACTTATCGAAGGCGCCGACACGCGGCGCAACTTCGAAGTAGGTCTTCATCGCCCTGTAGTCGTTCAACCTGAGTATCGAATCAACCCTCTGGCTCATACCGCTATCCGTTCTGTGACGACAGGCCTTCGGCCTAGGGCATCGCTGAGCTGTCGAGTCGTGCTGTAGGTGGCGAGGGTCTTGCCGCCATCTGCCACGTAGAGCCCTACCGGGCGGAAACCGCACGGCGCAAGTCCAGGATTGACATCGCAACCCAGCGCGTTCGCGACTTCGACCATGGTGCGCAGTGTCGGGCTCGAGGTATGTTGCATGAGCTGGGACACGCGAGCGCGGGAGACCCCGAGGCGCCGCGCAAGCTCCGACTGCGACACGCCCTGCTGGTCCATGAACCGCGCCAGTTGATTCGTGAAAGCGCTGATAGCAAGCTCGTGCTTGTACTCCGCTTGCGCCTTCTGATCAGACAGGAGGTCGTTCAGTTCGTCAAAGAGGTTATCCGACATATTTCTCGCCACTCCCCAAGAACTCGTCTATGAGCGTCTTCACGGCCTTCATCGTCTCGTTGAATTGCTGGTCGTTCATTGTCTTGTCTTCGATTCGTACAATCACGTATCCGCGTTCCGTCTGAGCAGCATACGCACGGCACGCCCTAGGGTGATGAACCTTGTACTCGCAGAGTCGCAATCCCCTGTGCTTGTGGGCGTCCAGCCAGCGAAACAGCTCTTGGTTTGCCGGCGGTCCGTTCTGGTCGACGTCTTTGATTCGCGCGAGCATACTGGGCGCTGTCTCGCGGTTCTTCCTGAGGTACTTGAGGGGCTGGCACTGCCCGGAGGTGGAGACGAGCATCCATGTGTGATCGCCTGCCTTCTTGGCCTCCACGCCCGATCCAATCTGTACATACCGCAGTATCGGCTATGTAAACAAATAACTTGACACCTGTCTACGCTTCCCGCCGAATCTACATGATCGGTCTTAACGTGAACCAATCTGCTCCTACTGGGTCGTCTCCGGTCCAGAAGTGTTCCGGCTCGTTGTCGAGTAGTGTTCTTTGGCATCGGCAGAAGCGCCCTCGATGCCTTCCTCGCTCAACACCGCCGAGGTCCCCGACGGGTGCGGCGTCGCCATCGAGTTCGGCGTCCCCTACACCTCGAGCCGCATCGACTTCCTGCTCACCGGCCGAGCAGGCGGCATCGCCGATTCCCCCGCCACCGACTCCGCCGTCATCATCGAGCTCAAGCAGTGGGAGTCGCTCGAAGCCATCCGCGAAGCCCGGACCGACCTGCTCCCCCTTCGCACGGCCGTTCAGAGTGCTGAGCATCACATCGGCAAGGACGCAGGCAACCGCTCCACCGTAACGAGTGCGCGTCACGCCTAGACGCTGCCGTTGATCTCCTCCTCCAGTTCGACCATGTACTCGAGAATCTCCTCCCACGACGGTCGGTCCCCCGTGATCATCTCCTGCATTGCTCCGTAGTCGCGTCGCAGTTCCGCCAACCTGTACTCAGGCGGCACCAGCCTCAATGTGGGCGGCAGTGCTTCTCCTAGGTTCGCCCACGGTGACCAATAGAACTTCTGCTTGAACTCAATCACGCGTGACAGAAGGCGGCGATCCGACAAGGCGGACGCCTTCACGAAGGAGTGCCCCAGCTTGCGCGCTCGTCGTTTGACAAGCGGGCAACAGTTCTCATTCTCTGCGGTCCCCCAAACTGATTTGCTTGGCGGCTCGACGCACCCACGCTGTCGCATGTCTGCTCTCATCCAGTAGTACCGTCTTCTGTTCGTCCGACAGGCGTCGGGCGATTGCCTCTATCTCGGCATCGCCAACAGCTTCCCGGCCAAGCGCCTTCAGCGCTTGAATCACCAGAAGCGTAGTCTCAGATAGCCCGGTCGTTTCACTGTTGACGCCGCGCTTGAAACGCAGATCGGCGCCCCTGAAGGAATAAGCCCTATAGGGTCCATCGCTGACATAGGTCCACAGCATCGGCACCTGCTCTGAGAGGCCTAGTTCATTCAGCGCCACCTGTCCGCTGGGTGCGATCGTCCACCTGTTGGCCCGCGCGATCGCACGCGCAACGTCGTCAGGCCGCGGCGGCACCGGCTCGCTCAGCACGGCGCTCATCTTAGGCTTGAAGTAGAAGCCCCGCAGGACCCGCTCGATTTGTCCCGCATCAGCTAGCGCTTTGATGGCCTGTCGAACCGAATCAGATCCGGCAACGTCCGAAAACTCTGCCAACCCGAACACAGTGCCTGGCGGCATCTCTTCGATCCGCCGAAACACCTCCGCTTTGTACCCGCGCGAGTTCACCACGTTATGCCTCCAGTCAAAATCACAAATATTGTACACTTTTCGTGATTTTCAACCAGTCCACAGCAGAGGGGATGCTCCAGAGGGGAGCGCATTCAACGTAGCAGCCGGCTCTGACATCAGCGGGGTGGAGTAAGCCGAACCTCCTCCGGATGGTGCAGTTCGCCGACTACTTCCCGGACGATGGAATTGTGCCGCCAGTGGCGGCACAATTGAGTTGGAGCCACTTCGCAGAAGTCATCATCATGACCATCCCGATGACGGTTGCCACGTCAGCGAGAAGCCGTCGCCTGCGGCGGCAGCAGGCACCATCATGAACATGATGATCACCTCGCAGACGTCCGAGAGCTCTGATGGCGCATCGACGTTCCTGCCATCGAGGAACGACCTCCAGCGCGCCTGCGTGTCGGCGTCGTCATGGAAGGCGCTGGTTAGTCCGGACGGTGTCTCGGTGGGCAGTGGCGTGCCGCGGTGTTCGAACGTCGCTCTAATGGCAGCACTGAGTTCAGCACCGTTGTACTCGTGCAGCGTCGAGAGGAGCCAGATGTCGTAGTAGTCCCTCAGCCGACTGTTGGCGAAGCCCCGGCTCACGATGGTCTCGAACTTCTCCGCTAGCGCGGTCGCCGGCTGGTAGGCCAGAATGCGCGGCGCGTCCAGTTGCAGAAGCGTCGGATAGTCCACCCACTCGGGGTCGGGAACGACGGCATCGTCGATACCGACATCGAGCTGGAGCTTGAAAGTGCCCCTGTCAAGGTTGCCGCGCACCACGACTCGCACGCCCGGATACCTGTCTGCGATGTTGATCTCCACGGTCTCGACCGCGGAATCGAAGACGAGCCCGTCATTAGGGTAGTCGACGGCGAGGCACTCCCGTACAGCGCGTTCGACGGCGTCCGGCGAGTTGTCCACGCGGCCGAGAAAGTCGATGTCTCGCGTCGGTCGTCCCAGCGGAGTACCCCAGGCGCGCAGCATGATGGCGCCCTTGACGACGAAGCGCTCTCCCCACTCTGTCTTGGACAGCCGATAAAGGAACCGCTCTATCGCGAAGTACTGGAGCGTCTGGTCGTAGGATTCGCCGCGCTGCTTCGCCTCTTGAAGCAGACGTGCGCGGACCGAGGCAGCGATGTTCTTCAGCTCTCGCTGGCTCACTCGATGGCCTCGAGATAGGGTCGCACGATCTTCGACACGCGGTCGACCTCTGCGTACTTCATGATCTCGTCTCGCGTGGCCTTGAGGCTTCGCACGCTTTCTCTGAGTGCTTCAAGCGCGACATCGAGCCCGACCTTGTTTCTGAACTTGAAGCAGTCGGCAACCGTCTTCGCCGCACTGAAGACTCTCACGTTCGTTCCGTCGACCGAGTGCTCCTCGATCCCAGACGTAAGTGCAGCGCCGGACATGCGGTATACGCGGACGGGCGGGTAATCGAGTTGCGGCTGTCTGTCTCTACGTCCGATCGCGATACTCACGCCCGACGGGATCTGCGTTCCTATCTCGTGAAAGTCCAGCGCACTGACAAGGCAGAGAACCGCGCCGGGCACCCGCTCGGCGACCGCGACCACGTCGTACTTGCCTGGTGCCTGGAGCTCGGTGAGCCGATAGACCCCCCGCGATAGCTGCTCGAGGAGCCCGGCCTCGCGCATGCCGTAGAGCGTCGAGTAGTGAACGCCCTGGTCAGCGGCCTCGCGCGTCCGGAGCGTGCCGCCATTTGCCCTGAATACTTCAGCGGCCTGGCGGATGGCGTTCTCTGACGGGAGTCTCTTCATGACCCCATTGTGATAGATATGTCGGACTTTGTGAAGATTGTCCGACGTTTCTATCACATCGCGTCAGGCTCCTCATGCCCCACACGAGGGGGCGGTTCCGCTATCACTCAATCGCTGTCGCTGACGGCTCAATACTGAACACCCTGTGACGGTCGAAAACTGACCACCCTTGTAGGCTCCTCGTATGGCGGCGCCGTGCGAGGAGGGTCAGTTTGCTGCGACTGGAGGAATGGGTGGACATCGTCTCGATGCACAAGGCCGGCGTCCCGATCAGCGCGATCGCCAGGCATCTCGGGGTCTCGCGCAACACTGTCAAGGCGACGCTCAGGCGCGACGGTCCGCCCGAGTACCACCGTGCCCCGATGCCGAGCAAGCTCGACCCGTACAAGGGTTACCTGCTCGATCGCCTGCGCGAGTTCCCCGAGCTTTCCGCCAAGCGCCTCTTCGAGGAGGTCCGAGCCCAAGGCTACAGCGGCGGAATCTCGATACTCAAGGACTTCACCCGTGAGCACAGGGTGCCCCGCAAGCGCACGGTGGTGCGCTTCGAGACCCCGCCGGGCGAGCAGGCCCAGTGCGACTACGCCGAACTGGGGATCCACGAGGTCCGCGGAGTGCCGACCAGGGTCTACGCCTTCACGATGCTGCTCGGCTTCTCGCGCCAGCTCTATGTCGAGTTCGCGACCTCGTGCGCGAGCGATGCCTTCCTCTCCGCCCATGCCCGCGCCTTCACCTACTTCGGCGGGATGCCGCGCCGCGTGCTCTACGACAACGCCAAGGTTGTCGCACTCGAGCACACGCGCACGGTCGTGACCTTCAACGAAGCGCTGCTCGACTTCGCGGGTCGATTCGGCTTCCGCCCGCAACTGTGCCGCCCCTACCGTCCCCAGACCAAGGGCAAGGTCGAGCGAACGATCGGCTATGTGAAGGACGCCTTCCTCGTGGGCCGGATCTTCACCGATGTCGACGACATGAACACCCAGGTCCTCGCCTGGCTGGAGAGTGAGGCCAACGCCCGGGTGCATGCCACCACCGGCGCGGTTCCCGCCGAGCGCCTGCTCCTCGAGGGGCTCACGCCCGTGAGCGAGGCCCTGCCCTGGATACCGACGGCGCGTCTCGCGCCACCGAGCGCACCCAGGCGTCCGACCTTCCTCTTCGCAGACGCGCCGTCTGTCGAGGTGCGTCCACTCACCGTCTACGAGGAGGTCTGCTCGTGAACCTGTCAGAAGAGCGGCTCGCGCACTATGCCGAGAAGCTGCGACTACCCGATGTACCGGGGTTGGTTCCGGCGCTCGCGCAGGAGGCGGCGGACAAGGAGTGGTCGTTCGCCGACTTCGCTGAGGCGCTTCTGCAGGCGCAGTCCGATGCCTCCGACGCCAGGGCCTGCGACACGATCCAGCGATTGGCGGGCTTCCCGGCCAAGAAGACCGTCGAGGCGTTTGACTTCTCCTTCCAGCCCTCCGTGAACAAGAAGCAGATCCACGAGCTCGCGAGCTGCTCGTTCGTCGAACGGGCGGAGAACGTGATCCTGCTCGGTCCTCCCGGCGTGGGAAAGACGCACTTGGCGATCGGTCTCGGGGTCGAAGCCTCCAAGCGGCGCCTGTCGGTCAAGTTCACCACCGCGGCGAGACTCGTGGCTTCCTTGGCTGAAGCTCGCACCGCCGGCACGTTCTCGAGGCGGCTCATGGGGTTCGTGCGCCCAAGCCTGCTGATCGTCGACGAGGTGGGCTTCCTACCGCTCGATGCCGGCGAGGCATCGCTGCTGTTCGAGGTGGTGTGCCGCCGCTACGAGCGAGGCTCGATCGTGCTTACGAGCAACAAGAGCTACGGCGAGTGGGGCGAGGTGTTCTCCGGCGACACCGTGCTCGCCACGGCGATCCTGGACCGTCTACTCCATCACTCGACGACGATCTCGATCAAGGGCGAGAGCTATCGCCTCAAGGACAGGAAGAAGGCCGGCATCGTTACGACGTCGGCCGGCTGAGGGTGGTCAATCTTCAATCGTCACGAGGTGGTCAGTTTTCGACCGTCATTGACACTTGCAGAGACTCGCTCATGTGCCGCCTCCTGCCCTCACGCTGAGGCATGACCGTGTCAGCGTTCGACCCTCGCCTGCGCCTAACGTTGTTGCGCATAAGCTGCGCGCCATACGTTTTCAGGTCGATTCTACCTTCTGCGCGTCAGCTTGATGCGCTTGTTAGGCGGCGCGGATTCAGATACTAAACGCAACACCCCCACCCGATGAGGGTGGGGCGGTCTGGGACACTCACGGTTCCTCCCTACCGCCAAGCAAAGGGGAACCGATGCATGCCCAGATCACCCTGGAAGAACGATACGCCATCAACG
>JAXMKZ010000043.1 GCA_034370385.1 Coriobacteriia bacterium | reverse complement strand
GACCCGGACGCCCATCCTTGGTTGTGTGTGGTCTGCCGACAGCCGATGCGGGCATAGCCGCCCAACAAGCGCTTCCAGCCGACTCACGCACGCGCTAGGCTGACGGGAGCCGCTCGTTCGCGGCTGAAGCGCAACAACGTTCGAACGACCAACGCGCCCGCGGCGCGCAGCTATTCCAGCAGGACACGCTCCCGCTCGAGTGCCCGCACCCGTGAGGCCAGGCGTGCCAAGCGGAAAGCGTTGACCAAGCCCACTCCAACCGCTGCGGCGACGAGGGCGGAAAGAAACAGCACGTCAAGAACGGGCTTCTCTGTCACCTGCCCCGCCGGTAGTAGTAACGGAATGGTGATGACAAGCGTCGAGATCACGACGGCGATCTCACCCGCCCACCACGACATGAGCCTCCGCAGGTAACTCACCTGCGAGCTGCGGTCACTCATGAGCTCGATGGCTCCGGCCGCCGCCGGCTGGCGGAGGTAGGCGACCTGGCCACTGGCCCACACGACCTCCAGCCCGGTGGAGCGAAGGAAGCCCAGGTACTCTTCGCCCTTGCGGGTTCGGGCGCCGTTGGCGAGCACATGGATGCAGTAGACCCACTCTCCGGGTTCTCCGTCCTCGAACGTCGCGAAGAGCGTCCCCGGCTTGACGAGGTTTGCTCCCTTGGTCGCCATCTCGTTTATCCAAGGCTCCTCCTTCTCGAAGAAGGCGTCACCGAAGAATGGCTTCAGAACCTTGTGTGCACTCATCGTCCGTTTCCTCCTTCGAAACGACCTCCGGCGGCCAGGAGCTCCTGAAGGCGAGATATCTCTTGCGTCACGACAGCGCGTCCGGCTTCGGTGATCACATAGTCCTTCCTGCGATCGGTTCCGCCGTCTCCCACCCCGACGATCCACCCTCGCTCGGCGAGTGTGGCGAGCGCGCCGTACAGCGTGCCCGCGCCCAACCTCACGCGTCCACCGCTCATCTCGGCCACGCGTTGCATGATGCCGTATCCGTGCAGTGGTGTCCCCAGAGCAAGTAGGGTGTAGTAGACCGTCTCAGTGAGCGGGGTCTGCGTCTCCTTAGGCATGCTGCTGACCCACCTCCCAGTGCGCGACCACTATTACGTGTCCCGTTATAGCGCTTGCCGATATAGTCTGTCAACTGCGGATCATCGTGACGGGCGTTCGAACAAGCGCTTCCAGCAGAAAGCGCCGCCTTCTGAGGTATGCTCGGGTCGCAAGCTTGGTTGGGCGGCGCTTCAGCTGAAGCGCAACACGTTAGCGTGAGCGGGGCTGCAAGCCGAGCAAGGAAGCAGTATGCGGCTTCTTCGCGGCTCGTCGATTCGTCTTGACCTGCGATCGCGTTCGACCGGCGCCCGACATCCATCCGCTCGTGCGCGCGATGCGACTCCTCGCACCGCATCCGCTCGGCCGCGACGCTGCTTTGACCCGGGTTGCGACCGTCCGCCGGCTCCGCCGCGACTGACTTGTCATTCCTCGCAACGAAATCCGTCGCGCG
>JAXMKZ010000042.1 GCA_034370385.1 Coriobacteriia bacterium | reverse complement strand
CCCGGAGCCAGCGTGATGTTGCCGTTCGCGTCACCATCGCCGCTGAACGTCGCGGTGTACGCGGCCGAGGCGTCCTCGCTCACCGCGTAGGTACCGGCGGGGACCGTGTAGGTCGTTCCCGGCGATTCAGCACCGGCGGCCGGACTACCGACGACGTCGGTGCCTCCCGATTTGACGTGAACGTTGTAGTCCGATGCGACCGACGTTCCCCCTCTGTCGTTGATGTCGTGCTTGATCACGTGAAGGGTTGCTGCCGATGAACAGACATCGTTTCGGATCACATTGGAGTCGAGGGTGACTGCACCGTTGCGCGCAAGAAGTCGCCCGTCAACCGCTGCACCCGTGACTAGAGTGATCGACGTCAGCGCAAGGATGTTCCCCTTGAACTGAGTGCCCGATCCCAAGGTCGCGGAACTGCCGACCTGCCAGTAGACGTTGCAAGACTGGGCGCCGTTGATGAACACGACGCTGCTGTTTGACGCTGTGGTAAGGGTCGTGCCGATCTTGAATATGAAGACGGCGTCCGGATTGCCCAGACCGTTGAGAGTGAGCTGGCCTGTCAACTGCGCCGACGAGCTGAACGAGTAGACTCCCGGCGTCAACGTAAGTCCGCCCAGGTCTTGGCCGGTGAGGTCCTGAGTCGTCGAACGGCCTGCGGCATCGAGGTACGCGGCGGTCAATGCCGTCTGGGCCTGGCTGGCGGCAGCGTCTGCTGAATGCATGACGCCAGATATCACCCCAGGCGGGAAGCCGGTGATCGCCGTGCCCGGAGACACGCCGATGTCTCCACCGGCCAAGCCGCTGATTGTCGTCGGCCCCGTATTGGTGATCGTGGAGCCAGCCAGCACCGCGAAGGATGAGGCTGCCCCCAAGTTGAGCGGTGCGTCTGCCGCCAGAGCAGTGACAGGGGTCGCGTGCTGAAGTCCAAACGGCAGAACGAGCAGAGCAAAAACCAGCCCCCACGAAATCGCATGCCTCGACAGATGGCTAAGTCGGACGGATTGGGCCGAATTCATGATATCCCCAAACATAGAGCTTCCAAGGCAGGGTTCCCTAGTGATACCTTGGTAAGTTTGTTTCTTCATACCCGCCACCAGCAGCACTCAACCCTATGCGGACGGCACCCGGAGGCTTCAGGCGCGTTCTCCTGGCCAATTCGTGCTGGCGAGTCGGTTACGATGCGCACGGGTACATGGACCTGAACCATGCGCGTCTGCCATTCCGCCACACCCGCGTCTCAGGCAGCGCCCGCCGATTCTCGACGCATCGGAAGCACGGCGGTGGCCTGCAGTTCCTCGCCCCACACGCGCCAGACCACGCCTTCACGCTTCGCCGCGTACATCGCGCTGTCTGCCTTCGCGAGAAGGGTGTCCGCATCATCGTGCCGGGGGTCGAACAGCGCGGCACCTATGCTGGCGGTGACCGAGATGTCCTGACCTGAAATGCGGGTAGGTTTCGCAGCGCACCTGGCGACCTTGCGGGCCGCCGCGTGGATCGACTCGGCTTCTGAGAGCCGGGGAAGGATGACCGCGAACTCGTCGCCGCCCATGCGGGCCACGGTATCGGTCGTACGCAGGCCGGATTTCAAGCTCCGGGCCAGCTCGACCAGAACCTGGTCGCCCGCCGCATGGCCCAACCGATCGTTCACCGGCTTGAAATCGTCCAGGTCCAAGAACAGCACCGCTAGGGCGTCTCCGTGGCGGCGCGCATCGGCGATCGCCAGCTCCAGCGCTTGCTCGAAGTGAGCGCGGTTCGAAAGGCCGGTGAGCGGATCGCTCAACGCCATCCGGTGTATCGCCTCGTTGGCCTTGACGCGTTCCGTGATGTCTCGCACCACCGAGATGACCGCCGCGTCCTCACCCAGTTGCACGACGCTCGCGTGGACCTCGACAGGATACGTTTCACCCTCTGCCGATGTGTCCTGACTCTCGAAGACACGTGAGCCCTCCTCCAGAAGGAGTGTCAGACGTTCAGGGGCTGTGCTCCGGGCGTCCTCGGCCAGCCATTCCCAAGGTCCCAGCAGCATGAACTCCTCGGGGGTCATGCCTGCGGAAGCGGCGGCTGCGCTGTTCGCAAGCACGAGGTTGCCCTCGAGATCGTGGACAATGATCGGGTCCAGAACGGCGTCGAGCACATCGGATCTGAGGTGCAACTCTGCCTCAAGCCGTACGCGTTCACCGATGTCGCGAACGTGCGCTACCAGCAGCTCGCAGCAGCCGACGGAACTCTGCTTCCAGCCGACCTCGACCGGAAACGCGGTGCCATCCTTGCGCACGTGGGTCGAAGGAGCCAGCAGCCCCTCGCCACGCGCCGTCGAGGGTACGTCGCAGGGCGCCCGGCTTGACTCCTCCGTGCACAGCCGTGATACGTGCATGCCGATGAGTTCCTCGGCTCGGTACCCGTACAGCCGTGCGGCCTCGTCATTGGCCTCGAGAATCACGGCATCGGTGTCCATGACCAGGCACGCGTCACGTGTGAGTTCCGCAATTGCGTGGATGATACTGGGGTTGCACGGGCGCCGAGTAGTCTGCTGACTACTCATGGTGCCTCCTTGGTCAAGCCTCTGGTCCTACACTATGTGTATCGGCACCATTGAGGACGGGCATCATCATGGGCTGGCGAACGGTAGTCGTAGCGGCCTATCGAGTCCACGGAAGACAATGCCGATGGAGCACTGATAGGGTTCATCTAGACGCCAAACTGGGGAAGGCGCACATGGGGACACGGACCGGCATCCGAATCTCAGACACGGCGGCGAATTCCGACTCACCGTCAGTGACGACGGTGCGGGGTTCGACCCTGAAGAACGGGAGTCAACGCTCCTTGAGGGTGGGGGCTTCGGACTGTTCAACATAAGCGAGCACATCGCCTAACTGGACGGTGAACTCACGATGTCTTCCAGCCCCGGAGCGGGAACGACCGTCGCATCACCGTCCCGTGCTCGAGTGAAGAGTCCGATTCCGGGTACACAATTCCTTGACGGCTGCTCTCTCGCGGGGAGGCGAAAGACGTGCACTCACGAATCGCGTTTACGGTCCTACTGCTCTGTGCTGTGATCATCTCGGGCTGCGGTGGCGGAGCGACTGAGGCTCCCCCGCCTACGGGTAGCGAAACCGCGCCCGACGCATCCGAAGCTCCCGCACAGGCCCCTGCGGTCATCAAACTGGAGGACGGCTGGGCAATCAACGACATCATCACACCGGAGGACGTGGGCGCCGTCACCGGGAAGAAGATGACCTACTTCCCTGAGGCCAGCAGCGCGGCACAGAACGGCAAGCCGAAGGCCGGCTACACGAATGACGGAGCTCCGAACTCGAAGCTCTTCATCTCGGTGGACGTAGCGGGTGGCGAAGAGGGCTTCGAATCGAACAAGCAGTTCACGGAAGAAGCAACCATCCGTGACGTCCCGGGACTTGGCGACGCCGCCATCGCGTGCTCGTTCCCCAATGACAACGTCGGAGTGATCGTGCTTCGCGGGGATGCGGTCATCCGCATCGACTGGCCGCCGGCGGTGTATGGAGACGATGCAGAGGCCTTGGGCGCAGAAATCGCGAACCTCCTCATGGGCAAGATGTTCGAGTAGGCGATTCTCTACCGCAGCGTCTCATCCGCAACTGCAATCGCGCACAGAAGACAAAAGTGCCTTCCGCGTACGAATGCGGAAGGCACTGGTCTTCGTTGTGGTGCGGGTGAAAGGAGTTGAACCTTCACGGGGTTGCCCCCACATGGACCTGAACCATGCGCGTCTGCCATTCCGCCACACCCGCGTAGCGCGAAACGTGATGTTAGCACCGCGGGTGGGAGCGAGCAAACGGAAAGGTGCGGTGCGGCGGTCGACAGATCGAAATGTCACTCACGAACAGGGAGCCGATCACGCCTACTTCACGGTGAACTCGCGCCACGCGGTGTAGCGGCGTTTCATGGTCTCGTCTCCGATGGACGCCCTCACACGCCAGCGTCCGGCGGACAGCTTCGCGCGCGCGGCGTACGTGCAGCCCCTCAGGTAGACCGTGATGTCATCGCTTCCATACGGGGCCGTACGATACGAGAGCAGGTACCCGCTCTTCGTGGACCAGCGGCTACCGACCTTCTTCTGCACCTGGACGGTCACCGGCTTTCCGTCGAACAAGTATCCGGGCTTGATGGCCCCGCTGATGGTGAAGTACCGGTTGCGGACGATCCGCGAGGGGAGCGAGGGGCGCCCTATCGAGTAGACGGGCGCGGTCGAGGCGTGCACCGCGTAGCCGCCATCAGCACTTGCCTCGTACATGACCACGCGAATCGAGTAGAGTCCGCCCTCCGGCGCCTTCCAGATGAGTGACTGCTGCGTCGCGTCAGAGGCGACGGTGCGCGAAACCGCCCGCGGTTCCATGCCCGCGGTCGCGTACGGTCCGTAGAGATACACACCGAATCGCGTCCCGGTCCCACTGCGCATCAGCACCGTGAGCGTCTGCCCCTCGCCCAGGAGGAACTCGGAGTAGTCGCTCCAATCATCGGGCGACGCGAGGGTGTCGATGTAGCCGAACGGCAGTATGCGCGCCGTGCCAGGGAGTCCGTCATCGCTGGCGAGCGCCCCAGCCGGCATCCACAAGGCCGAGAGCATCACTCCGGACAGCACGACCAGCCTGCACAGCAGCCGTCTCGCATTCTCACTCGTCATCCGAGAACCCCCGTTCCGTGTCCCGCATCCGGATGGACTCTGGCTGATCGGTCGATTCGTGAAGGCCTCGTGCGGCATGTTCATCGAGGAACGCTCGACACGACAAGCGTACTCCCTCTTCAAACCCGCGTCGACACGCTCCTGGGAGCGGAGCGCGTATGAGTTTGAGGGAGTCTGCTCACCGTTCGACGCAAGCGACTATGGCGACGCGCACGTGGCGACCCACTGCTCCTGATCGCGCATCGTCCGATTCACTCAGCGGGTGCTGCGATCACGTTGGTGAAGCCGACTCCCTTGGAGTCCGCGTTCTGAGACCATGAGCCGGGGTCGGAGTCCACAACCTTGTAGGTACCGGGCGGTACCACCTCGTCAGGCTTGGCTACCCATGTCGCATTCGGGACGCCACCTTGACCGGGCAGCCCGCTCGTCTGCCACGGACCATAGGTCTTGCCGTCCCCGGACTGAAGTGCGAGAGTGCCGGGCGACTTACCCTTCCCGTCGTTCCAGTGGTAGGTGTTGATCTCGGTCACAATCATCGACGTCTCGGCCTCCCACGTCGGCGAGGTTCCGCCGTTCTGAACCGCCTTCGGATTGCCGATCGCGACGACGGGTTCGGCCGACGCGGCATCGGTTCCGCCTCCCGAAGGCTGTTCCTGAGGCTCGGCCTGCCCAGCGCTGGGATCATCGCGCTGCAAAGCCTCCTTTTGGTATCTCCTCTTCTCGTAGAACGCCCTGTCGTAGTCGCCGCAGGAGTCCGTTATGAGACAACCGGCGCTCAGAGCGGCGAGTACCGCAATCGCCAGCAACATGGTCTTGGCCTTGCCGTGAATGTGCGCTCGTTCGCTACTCATCTTTCGCGCTCCTCCCCCGTCTTCGCGCGCTGCTTCGCGGGCGGCCCCTGCGCTCCGCAAGCAAGGTATGGATACCCACCGCGCGCGAGATCATGCCGAGCGCATCGGCTATTCTGGCTGCATGGATACGCGACAGACACCGCGCCCGCCTGCGCGCGCGCTCGCGGCCGTGTTGGGCGGCTTCGCCGTTTCGGCGGGGTTCACCCTGACCAGCGACCTGTCACTGGCCGGCTTCTGCTGGTCTTTCTGGCTGGTGGGCTTGTACTCAGCGTACTTCGCTGCCCTGCGCTTCGCCCTGAGCCTATTCGTTCACCGCGCCACCCTGCTCAAGGAGCGGTTCGTGCCGAACGCGACAGTCGCTCCGGCGACGCTTATGCTTGTCGCGATCGCGGTGACCGGGATCGTCGGCGCTGCGCTCTTGTACGCCGCGAGCTGGGTCTACGGGTTCTACGGGCTGTTCCTGTCGGTCTGGGTCAGGATGCCACCGGAAGAGCTGTTCGGCCCCAACGGGTTCATCAACTCCGACTTCTGGACCCCCGTCGCCTACCTGACCCGTGCGTACTGGCCGCTTGTGGCGGGACAACTCGTGAGCGAAGCTGCTTGGCTGCTTTCGACGGGTAGTCTGTGGAGTGTCCAGGGCGGAGCTCCGGAGAGGCGCATCGTGGCGCTTCACGTCATGATCATGGCCCTGCCGTTCGCTGCGATGCTCTCGTGGATGCTGCTGGGTGGCCGCTACGAGACGCTGACGCTACTGATCCTGCTCGCGCTCAAGAGTGCTTTCGACCTGAGGCCGGCGCGGGCCACCGCCGCCACCGCCTGAAGCGCCGCGCTCCTCGGATGCTGTTCGTGATGAGCGCGGGAGAAGCAGAAGCGCCCACCGCAGCGGTGGGCGCTTCTTGAAGAATCGTACTGCCGTGACAGATGCTCGTGGCGCTACTTCACCCTGAAGCGGACCAACCTGCTCGCACCAGGTGAATGAGTTGCATCGTCGTAGTAGGCCCGGGCCTCGTAGTCGCCCTTCGCCGGAATCGCGAAGCTGGCCTTCCACAGCGACATCTGGCTGCCGGACTTGTAGACCTTGCCGGTGAACTCACCGACAAGCTCGCGCACCAGGACGGGCCTTCCGAACCCATTACCGCGATGCCATGACCGCTTGATGCTCGTCTTCCACACCTTGACCGTGATCGTCGAATCGACCGACAGCGTGGGCATGATCGATCCCTTCACCACAACCCGCTCGCCGCGACGGTAGGAGCCGCGCGAGGACGCCATGAGCGTCGAGCGCACACCGCCCGTCGCAATCGCGCTCTCGAGCGCGCCCTGGACCGCGCGAATCTCGAAGTCAGCGGAAGGCTTGGGCAACACGACCGTCGCGGGCTTGGTCGATTCAACCGCACGCGTGGCAGAAATGGTCCTGAACGTCCGCCATTCTCCGCCGGCGTACCGAACCTGCACGTCAATCGGCTGCGAAGCCGGCTCGCTCCAGCGCACGGTGAACTGCGCCGGATGCGGGTAGGTCACTACCTTGGCGCCGCGCGCCGAAACACCGAGCGTACCGACGGCGCCCGCTACTGCGGACACCGCAAGTACTCCGATGAGCGCCGCGACGCCGATCATGCGCTTCGTCTTCATATGCAACCTCCTTGTACTCGTCAATCAGCCGGGATTCGGCGCACGCGCCGATCGACCCCATGGTTACTCTCTACCCCGCACGACGTTGATTGCTGACGTTTCTTTCACCTACCGGACGGTGAGCGCGTGTCGCCGGGCCACCCCACTACTTGAGCCCGAGCCGAATCTCGATCACTCCCTCGACCGTCCTGACGCGCTCGAAGCCCAGCTGATCGACGACTCGGAGCATGCGTCGATTCTCAACGGCAACGAAGCCGGTCACCTCTTGGTACTGCTTGTCCTGCGCGATACCTATGATCGTGTCTACCAACTTGAATCCGAGCCCCTTGCCGTGGAACTCATCGTGCACCAGCGTGGCGAACTCCCCGGTGCCGCGGTCCGGATCCCCCATCAGTCGGGCCACGCCGATGATCCGCTTGGTCTGCCCGCGCGTCAGCTCAGCAACGATCGCGATCTCACGGTCGTAGTCGTTGTTGGTGAACCTGACCAGCCGCGCGTGATCGAAGTTCGGGACGTTACCGAAGAATCTGAATCGCAGCGACTGCTCCGAGACGGTGTTCAGCATCTCGCCAAGCATCGGCTCATCTTCGGGCCTGATCGGACGAAGGAGCACATCCGTACCGTCCGTCAGGCGCCACGGTGCCACGTACCGCGTCGGGTACGGAGTGATGACGAGATGCGGCGACGAACTGTCGCCGCCGAGCACCGACTCGTCCATCACGATCCGTGCGTCGACCACCTGCGCCCGACCCTCGGAGATCACGACGGGATTGATGTCGATCTCGGAGATCTCGGGGAAGTCGACGACGAGGTTTGAGAGCATCGTGAGCAGCTCCTCGAGTTCGCAGAAGTCGGGGGGCTGAACCCCTTTGGGGGGCTTGCGCATGGTCCGGTAGATCCGCGTCTCCTCCATCATCCGCTGCGCCAGCACCTGATTCAGAGGCGGGAGACTGACCGAGAAGTCCGCAAGGCCCTCCGCTCTCACGCCGCCGGCCCCGAACACCAGCACCGAGCCGAACTGCCAGTCCTTCTTCATGCCGAGGATGAGCTCGTAGTCGATGTGGCGCACCATCTTCTGAACGGCTATGCCTTCCACCTTCGCGTCAGGCGAGACCTCGGACACCCGGGCCATGATGCGCGCGTACGCCTTCTCGAGGTCCTGGGGCGAACACACCCCCACCTCCACGCCTCCGGAGGCGTTCTTGTGGGTGATCTCATGTGACACCACTTTGAGAACCACCGGGTACTCGAGTTCTGCGGCGATACACAGCGCCTCATCGACGCTGCGCGCCGTGCTCTGCCGCACGATCGGCATCCCGTAGGTGGTGACGAAGTGCTTCGACTCCTCCTCGGTGAGCACCAACCGCCCAGTCGCCGCGACTCGTCGCAGCAGAGCCTTGAGGTTGTGCTTGGGCGGCGACACGTCGATGGGCAGCTCGGCGGGGGTCTCGTACAGGAGTTCGAGGTTGCGCGAGTATCGGTACATCCCGAGGTACGTCTTGACCGCCGCCTCAGGCGTGTCGTAGCACGGCACCCCCGCATCGTGGAGGATCCGCCGGCCGTTCTCGACCGTCGCTCCGCCCATGAGTGCGGTGATGACGGGCTTGCGCGAACCCTTCGCCAGAACTGCGATCTTCTCGGCGATCTCGTCGGGTCGTGCGTTGCCCTGCGGTGTGTACAGAAGCAGCACGCCGTTGATCCCGGGCTCGGCAAGGCAGGCCTCGAGTGCGACGACGAAGCGTTCGCTCGTGGCGTCGCCCAGCACGTCGATGGGGTTCGAGTGGCTCCAGAAGGGCGGGAGGGCCGCATCGAGCGCCTCGATCATCTCGTCCGGAAGCCTCGCCAGATGACCCCCGTTCTCGATGAGTGAGTCAGTCGCCATGACTCCGAGGCCGCCGGCGTTGGTGACGATGGCCACGTCGCGCCCGCCGGGCAAGCGCCGTGAGTCGAGCACCTCCGCCGCGTGGAACAGGTCGGCCACCTCGTGGACACGCACGACTCCGACGCGCCTGAATGCGGCCTCGTAGATCTCGTCGCCCCCAGCCATCGAGCCGGTGTGGGACAGGGCCGCGGCGGCGCTCTCAGCGTAGCGACCGGGCTTGAGCACGATGATCGGCTTGTTGCGAGCGAACGCCCGCGCCGCGCTCATGAAGCGGCGCGCATTGCCGATGTTCTCCATGTAGATGAGGATCGACCGCGTGTGCGGGTCCTCACCCAGGAAGTCCACGAGGTCAGCGAAGTCGACGTCGAGCATGCTACCCACCGAAGCGAACAGCGAGAAGCCGACGCTCGCGCTCACCGCCCAGTCGAGCATGCCGGTACCCAGTGCACCGCTTTGGGATATGAGCGCGATATTGCCTGGCTCCGGTTCGACGGTCAGGAACGAGGCGTTGAGGCCCACGGTAGGGCGAATGATGCCTAGGCAGTTCGGCCCGATGACGCGCATCGGGCTGTCACGCAGCACCGCCTTGATCTGTGCCTCAAGCTCTCTACCTGCCGCTCCGGTCTCTCCAAAACCGGCAGACACGACGACCGCACCGCCCGCTCCAGCCGCAACGCACTGCGCGATGACCCCCGGCACGGTCGCGGCGGGTGTCGCGACGACGACGAGGTCGACCGGATCGGGCACATCACCGATGCTGCCGAAACACGGTATGCCGAGAATCGATTCATGGTGAGGGTTGACGGGGAACAGCCCACGCGCGCCTGAGCGCATCAAGTTGTCCATGATGGTCCGCCCGACGGCACCCTCCGTCTCCGTGGCTCCGATGATCGCCACGGACCTGGGGTCGAACATGCGCTTCATGTGGGTTACCTCCATCGGTGACTCTTCCCCTAAACTACGCTGCAGCCGCGCTTGCGTGGTGCGCGCCGACGGCGGAGTGCACCAAGGCAGCCCCGAGAGGCGCGGCCGTGAAAGGGCCAAAGTGTCAAACGCGGCGTTCATATGGGATCCGGGTCTGGCCGACTACGACCTGGGCCCGCACCATCCACTCAACCCATTGCGGCTCAAGCTCACCGTCGATCTTCTCGATGCCTACGATGTCTTCAGCCGCTGCGAGACGCTCGCGCCCCGTGCTGCATCCGAGCGCCAGATTGCCCTGGTGCACACGCCGGGCTACATCGACACGGTTGTCGAATCGAGCGACTGGGGAGCGGGACTGCACACCGGATCCGGGCTCGGTACCGAGGACAATCCCATCTATCCGGGGATGCACACGATAGCTGCGCTCACCTGCGGAGGCTCGATCCTCGGACTCGAAGAGGTCCTGTCGGGGCGACGCACCAAGGCGTTCTCTATTGCCGGCGGCATGCACCACGCGCACCGTAGCCGGGCAGCCGGTTTCTCCGTCTACAACGATGCGGCGGTCGCGATTGCCGTGGCGCGCGAGGCGAACCCCGAGCTCAAGGTGCTCTATCTCGACATCGACGCGCACCACGGGGACGGCGTGCAGGAGGCGTTCTTCGGGCGACCTGAAGTCATGACCATCTCTCTGCACGAGAGTGGTCTGTACGCCTTTCCGGGCACGGGCTTCCCGACTGAATCCGGCTACGGCGAGGGCGAGGGCACGGCCGTGAACGTACCCATGCCCCCGCTCGCGACCGACGAGTGCTACCGCCTCGCTTTTCGCGAGGTGGTCGCGCCTCTCGCTCGGGCGTTTGCACCCGACGTGATCGTGGCGCAACTCGGCGTCGACGCCCACTATGCGGATCCCCTCACTGACCTGGGGATGACGCTTCCGGGCTATCGAGACATCGTGCGTCGCACCATGTCTCTGTCCGAGGAACTCTGCGGCGGCCGTCTGCTAGCGATCGGTGGCGGAGGCTACCACGTGGTCGAGGTGGTTCCGCGCGCCTGGGCATGGGTCATGGCCGAGCTCATCGGCATCGAACTCGACGATCACTTGCCCCTGAGTTGGCGCGAGCACGTCTGCGAGACCACGGGCACCTGCGATCCCCCGACGAGCCTCGGCGCGACCGACCGCTTCGAGCTGCCTGTCGACGCGGCCGCGGTCGCACTCGAGCGAACGGCAGCAGCGATCCAAGAGGTCCGCGCCGCGGTGTTCGCGCGGCACGGCCTCGACATCTGAACTCCGCGCTGCGCGGCGGGTGACCCGCCGCGGTCCTTACAGCGCGGGCGGTGCCGGCGGGGCCGGGGCCACTGGCGGCAGAGTGCTCGCGGTGGCAACCCCGCCCGGACCGATGTAGCGGGCCGAGCCGAACCCGAGGATCAACATGAAGATCGCGCTCAAGAAGACCAGTCCGAGGGTGAAGCCGGCGCCCTTACCGAATGACTTCGACAGGTCGTTGTAGACCATGATCATGATGACCACGTTCACGAACGGGACCAGGAACAGGATGATCCACCAGATCGGCCGTCCGACGATCTCAAGCAGAACGATGATGTTGTAGATAGGGACGATGGATGCCCAACCCGGCTTGTTTGCCTTGGTGAAGATCTTCCACTGGGCGACGACGATGATCACGATGAATACCATCATGATCATCCAGTACGCGGCCATTGCCGCTGCGAGGCCGCCCGTCAGTGCAGCATCACCTGTCTGCTCGTACATGGTCCCTCCCCCGTTGAGAGAACGCCGCCGCGGCGGCACTCCGTTGTTGACCGATATGCTACTCCTCGACGCCCGAAGGTGCAGCATCGCCGTCGCGACCGATCGGTCAGCTACGTGCCGGGCCAGCGCTGAGACCGTGCCGCTCGGCAATCGCCGAGAGAGTCGCCCATGCTGCGGTGGCGACCACTTCATCCGGTGTACCTGACGCATCAACGACGAGGATCCTTGGGTGCTGGGCCGCGACCGTTTCATAACCTGCCAACTGCGCGGCGGTCTCGTCAGGAGTCATCTCCGCGCGACGGGATTGGATTACCTCGACGGGGGCGGTGAGCACGACGTAGACGTCCGGCCCGGGCACGAACCGTGCGGCGAGGTCGACCAGCGCCGCTGGGCCGCCGTAGCGATAACGGGCGGGATCGGCCACAACATCCAGATAGTATCGGTCGCACACGATGAGGCTCGAGCGCGCCAGCTTCGGCCGCAGCGTCAGCCAGTAGCCAGCGATGTAGTCCGTGAGCAGAAACGCCAACTTCAGGATGGACGGCAGCGGGGCGTACACGGGGATGTCATGGGGTCCCGTGCTACCGTCGGGTCCGCCGGGGACGCTACGGCCCGGCAGCAGGCCGGGTCGCATGTACACCACCTCCGAGACGGCGAACGCCGGGCGAAGGAGCGCGGCGACCCGATCGACTACCGTGGACTTGCCCACGCCGTCGGGACCCAGGAAGGCCACCTGGAATCCTCTCGATCGCGATGGATCCCCGTCTCCACGGCGCAACCGAGCAACGGTTGGTCCAGAGCCGCTCTGGTGCTCGGTGGAGATATCGATCGACACCAACTCGGGGCGTTTCGCTTCGCCGGGCAAGCCGAGTAGGTGGCGTCGGGTTGCCGGAGAGATCTGCACCGCCCGAAAGAACAGCCCGTCGCGCGCGATGGCGAACGAGGACAGAAGATCGAGAAGCGAGGGCATCGCGTCCACCGGGGCGCTGAGCGCTATGTCGGGGACGGTCCAGCCGGCACCGGAATGATCGAACGGCGGTCCCATACGATGAGCAAGGCCCGAATGCTCGAGAGTACGCAGAAGCGCGGAAGCGTGATCCGAACCAGACGCCCCGTCGCGAACGAGCTTCGTCTGTGCCTCGTCGACACCAGACGCGCGCGGCGCCGAATCGCTACTCTTCGGCGTCACGAGACAGTGGGTTGATCTTCTCGGTTCCGGTGCGTGCGCGATCCATGAGACTCTCGGTCTCCAGCGCCTCCGTCGACCACAGGTAGACCTGCCAGATGATCAAACCACCCATGATGATGATGACGATGAGCGCGAAGTAGCCCTTCAGGAGCATCTTTCGCTGTTCGCCCTTGATGCTCTTGATCTCCTTGTCGTACTCCTTGGAGCGCGACATGTCTCCCGCGTCAAGCGGCGTGACGTCACCCCGGCCGGCGTAGGTCCGAAGAACCTCGCGGTCAAGGCGTGACAGGGGGGATTCGTACTCCGAACGTTGCTCGTCATCCATGCGATTCCTCGCCATTCCTCAAGTGCTGTAGGGCGAATGATACTCCCCCGCACACACTCAGCGCACGGTGAACTCACGCCACGCCGAATAGCGTCGGGATTCGACCGAGTCACCGATAGACCCGCGAGCTCGCCAGCGTCCGGAGGAAAGCTGCGCCCTGGCGCCGTAGCGGCACTTGCCCAACTCGAAACCGAACGGTGCGGACTTGTGGCTGAGTTTGGTCACCCACCTGCTGCCGACCCGCTTCTGAAGCTGCACGGTCACGGCCTTGCCCGTGAACAGGTAGCCCGGTGTGACGTAGCCGGTGATGTTGAACCACTTGCCTCGGGTCACCTTCGCGGGAACGTTGGGCCTTGTGATGGAGTAGAGCGCCGTGCGCTTGACGTGGATGGCATAGCTGCCGTTCGGGCTGTCTTCCTGCATCCAGACGTGCAGGTAGTAGGTGCCCGCAGCAGGCGCCTTGTAGCGAAGATACTTCTGGGTGGGGTCGCCGTTGACCGTCTTGGAGAAGGCGACTATGTCGTCCGGATCGTCATAGATACTCGGCGTGCCCGGCCGAAGCAGACTGAGGTGGAACAACGTCTGTGACGAGCCGCGCATCCCGGTTCTCAGGGTTTCGCCCGCATTGAGCCAGACGGCGTAGATGTCCCCGACATCGCCGACCTCCTCCTCGCCGACGAAGAAGGTGAGCGTCCCCACTTCGCTGAAGGGCAACTTCTTGGAGAGCCCGGGAATCTGATCGTCGGGTTCGATCTCTGCGACAGCGAGCGAGGGGGCCGCAAGCGACGTCGCCAGCACGATCGTGCATATCCACGCACCGAAGCGACCACGCCGGACCGTGCTCACAGCCCTCACCTGCTTCCTCTTGCCCAGACGGGGGACATCACCTCGTCGAGGGCCCGAGCTACCATGGATACCACTTGTTCGAAGCGTGCTCTGTCCTGCGCCGAGACGTCGCCTTCCTGCGCCCTGAGACCGCGAGAGCGCACCTCGACGAGGGTGTCGAGTCCGTCCTGTCGCGCCACGACACTCACCCACTCATCACGACCATCGAGACGCATCGTGACCACATCCGGACCCTCGAGAACGCACGTGAGAAACGTCTCGCCATTCAGAGGAACGGCTCCATCGAGAGCGGCGCGTTCAAGCGCCTTGAAGGCACGGGGGCCCTCCACGATCCACATGGCCACGAGATGGAGGATGTCCGTCTCGTGATCCATCGCGACATAGGTAGCGGGCTGCGCCAGATACGTGGACATTCCCTCACCTCCCCCGAGGTCACGCCTATTCCCCCTGTATCGTCATCCTGCGGCGACTCCTGAAGAACCCATCGCCGAATGGCGACTGCGCGCGAGTGTCGGCGCCCCACGGTAGAATCACAGCGAACCTGCATGTGACGCCCCATCGACCGTGGAGGACCGTGGACGGACAGCTCATCCTCGACCGGTATCGGCCCCTGAGGGAGCTCGGCCGCGGCGGCTATGGCTCCGTGGTCCTTGCGTGGGATACCCGCATGCAGCGTCGTGTGGCCATCAAGCGCCTGCCGCTCCCCCTGGACGCCTCAGGTCGACCCGAGGAGTCTGTGGGGCTCACCGAGGCCCGCACCGCCGCCCTGCTCAACCACCCCGACATCGTCACGGTCTTCGACTTCGACACCGACTCAGACGAGGCGTTCCTCGTCATGGAGCACGTGGACGGGACGTCTCTGTCGGAGGTCCTGAGCTCGATTGACGGGCCCCTTACCCTCGATGAGGCGGCGGCGGTCGTCGAAGCGGTCGCCGACGCGGTGTCTCACGCGCATGACAACGGTGTCCTGCACCTCGACATCAAGCCGGAGAACGTGCTCGTCACGCGCCAGGGCCGGGTCAAAGTGGCCGACTTCGGGGTCGCAACGCTGTCCTCGGCCGGCGGGCACGGACCGGCCTACGGTGGTACCCCCGGACACATGCCCCCGGAGCAGCTCGAGGGCAGACAGGTGAGTGCCCGCACCGATGAGTGGGCGTTCGCGGTGCTCGTCTACGAGCTCCTCACCGGCGAGAACCCCTTCGCCTTCGCAGGGGCTGACGCCCGCGCGGTGGCCGCGCTCGAACCGCCGCCCCCTTCAGAGCGCGAACCGGGGCTGCCCGAAGACCTCGATCACATCATCCTGACCGCGCTCAGCATCCAGCCGCGCGAGCGCTACCCGGATGTCCGGACGTTCGCCGACGCACTGGCCGAGCATCTGGGCGATGCACCCTCAGGCCGCGCCTCGCTCTCCGAGCTACTGACCGACTTCGCCCAAGACGAGCCGGATGACGAAGACGATTGGGAATCGATCGGCCTGTGGGACCGCCTCGGTGGCCGGCTCGGCTCTCTCTTGCTGCGCGCAACCGCCGCGGTGGAGTCAGGATGGCTCGCGTGGGCGGGTCTGTCCCCGCTTTCTCTCGAACGGCCTGCGCTGGCGGCGGCTACCGCCCTGATCGGAGCCGCCGGTGCCTTGGCGCCCTCGCTCGGGATCGGGCTCGGCCTTGGGTGCCTCGTGGCGGGAGTCGCGGCCAACGGCGCCTGGCTCGCTGCGATTCTCTTGGCTCTGGGGGGTGGCGCGTGGTGGTGGTGGCTCGCCCGCCGTAGCCCTGGCTCGGCCGTGCTGCCGCTTGCCGCCCCCGTGCTCTCCTCGGTGCGACTCGGGCTCGCGCAACCGCTGCTGGCCGGCTTCGCGTTGCGGCCCCTACCGGCCGCCGCCGCGGCCCTGCTGGGAGGCGTCCTGACGCTCATCGCATCTGCGGCCACGCTCGGTAGCCCGCCCTACGTCTGGGTCGCGCCCAGGATCGCGCTCGCCCCCTGGGAGTCGGGAGCGGCCGAGGCGGCACTTCAGGCGCTGTTCAGCTCACCCGCAACCTACGTCGCGCTGGCCGCTTGGCCGGCGGCAGCCGCCGTGATGTCGCTCGGGTGCTCGCGCGCCACACGCATCGGTGCAGCGCTCGGTGCGGTCGCCGGCGGCGCCGTGCTCGCCGGCGGCTACTGGCTCGCCGACAAGAGCCTCCAGTGGCTGGGGCTGGCGGGCACCGAACCGATGTGGATCGGCACATCGTTGGCGTGGTCGCTTGGCGCCTCACTTATACTGGTGCTCGTGACCGTGGCTGTGGGTCCGCCGCTCCGTGGCGAGACCGATGACCTTCCAGAACCGGAGTTCTCCGACAGGGAGCCCGCGTGAGCATCCTCTCCGACTTCGAAGACCGTGTGGGACGAGCCATCGAGGGCGTATTCACGGGCATCTTCCGCTCACCTGTCCAGCCTGCGGAGATCGCACGCGCCGCGGCTAAAGAGATGGACCGCAGCAAACGTCTGGGCGTGGGAAAAGTGTACGCACCGACCATGTACTCGGTTCTACTCTCGCCCGAGGACGCCGACGCCCTCGGAGGCTTCACCGACACGATCGCAGGCGAGCTCGAGACCTACCTGCTCGGCTACGCCGACGAACGGGACTACGAACTGGCGCACCGCCCGCGCGTACGGTTCCTCGTGGATGACGCGCTCAGGCTCGGGCGCTTCGAGGTCATCGGCGAACTGCTCTCTCCCGAAGAGATCGCGGCGGAACTAGCCGAAGAAGTGCCGGCATCCAGCCTGCCTGTGGCGCCCGGAGGCCAAGGGGCCGAGGCGCTCCACGCCTCAGACGAACCGCATCCCGTGATCCGCGGCGACATGCGCGTCGTCGGCCCGGTGACCCTGTACGACGACGACGTGTTCGCGGCGACGGGCGATTTCGAGCCCGCTGAGACCGGCCTCACGGTGTCGGACCGTATCGCGACCATCACCGTGCCCGGATTCAACCACGACGTCGCGCTCAACCGCGATCGCACCGTCATCGGGCGGCTGAACACCTGCGACATATGCCTCCAGGACGCCAACGCCTCGCGCGAGCACGCTGAGCTCGAGCGAGGGGCCTCGGGCTGGACGCTCGTCGATCTGGGCTCACTCAACGGAACCCTGCACAACGGGGTGCGCGCCTCACGTGCGACCCTCGCCGACGGTGACGTCATCACCATCGGCGTCACCGAGCTCGTATTCCATGAAGCGGGAGCTGACACGCCGTGATCGACGTCGTGCTGCTCGCCGGTCGGCTCCTGCTGCTCGCGCTGCTGTATCTGTTCCTCTTCGCCGTGGTGAAGACGGGCATCGGCCTTGTATCGTCCGGTCGCAGGGCTGCCGTCGGCGCCTACTCCCTCACGGTGACCCAGGGACCGCGAACGCTTGTCGGGACGACCCTGCCCGTGAGCGGACCGATCATCATCGGTCGCTCGCCGGGCGCAGACATCGTGGTCGGAGACGATTTCGTATCGGGACGCCACGCGCGCATCTTTCCTTCGGGAACGCAGGCGATACTTGAGGATCTCGGATCAACCAACGGGACGCTCGTGAACGGCGCCCGCGTGAGCGCCCCCCGCCCGCTTGAACCCGGCGACATCATCGATGTCGGCTCGGTTCGCCTCAGGGTGGGTCGCACATGACAGCCCGCGCGAAGCAGACCTGGGCCGCCCTGACCGATGTCGGACGGGTGCGCTCGCACAACGAAGACGCGATCATGACCGATCCGCCCCTGTTCGCCGTGGCCGACGGGCTCGGAGGGCACGAGGCGGGCGAAGTGGCAAGCCAGATCGCCATCGAGACACTCCGCGACCACGCTCCCCGCAAACCGGATGCGAACGCACTCGCGCGGGCGGTGCGCGCGGCGAACGCCGAGGTCATTCGTGCCGCGCGCGAGGGGGTGGGCCGCTCCGGAATGGGCACCACCATCACCGCAGCGATCGTCGACGGCACACAGATCGTGATCGCCCAAGTGGGCGACTCGCGCGCGTACCTGCTGCGACAGGGCCACCTCACGCGAATCACCGACGATCACTCGATGGTCGCCGACCTCATCCGGTCCGGTCAGCTCACGGAAGAGGAGTCGCGCGTCCACCCCAACCGGAGCGTGATCACCCGTGCGCTGGGCACCGACCCCAACATGGTCGCCGACACGTTCGCCGTGGAGGGCGAGCAAGATGATCGGCTCCTCCTGTGCAGCGACGGGCTCACCGGCATGCTCACCGACGACGTCATCGCCCAGATGCTGGGCGACTACCGCGACCCGGCCACGGCGGCTCGGACGCTGATCGATGCCGCAAACGAAGCAGGCGGCCAGGACAACGTGAGCGTCGTCGTCGTCGATATCGGGGGTGCGGGCTCCTCCGGCCGAGGATTTCGCTCGGGCGAGAAGCGCCTGCGCCAGTGGGTCGCCGTGCTTGCGTGGGTGCTGCTCGCCGCGCTTATCGCAGCAGCTATCGCAGGGGCTACCTATGCCTATGCTCGCTCCCGGGCCTACGTTGTGGTGGAGGATCGCGCCGTGGTCATATACCGCGGCGTCGAAGGTGAGGTGGCCGGCCTCTCTTTGCACTGGAAGGATGGTTCGCAGCCCATCGCGCTGGATCGGCTGACCCCGGCCCAGAAGGCGCAGCTGGCCCGGGGCATGACGTTTGACGGGGTCGAGGCGGCACGCGCCTACGTGCGCTCGCTCGAAACCTCGTCGGCGCCCTAAGGCGGCCTCGATGCGCACCCGTCGCACGACCGAACTGCTCCTTCTGCTAGCCGGCGCTCTGCCGGTGCTGCTGGTCTTCGCGCTTGTCGAGACCAACCTCGCCCGCGCGTTCGACGCTGCACAGCTCTTGGTCCCCGGGGCGCTGCTGGTTGCCTTCATCGCGGCTCACCTCGCGGTGCGGCGCTTCGCCCCCGGCGCTGACCCCGCGCTGCTGCCCGCCGCCTTCGTGCTGGCTGGACTGGGGCTCGCCTTCGTGACGCGGCTCGACCGTGAGTTGGCCTCAAGCCAGGTGATGTGGCTGTTCGTCAGCGTGGGGGCGCTTGTCGTGACGCTGATCGCGGTGCCGTCACTCGAACGGCTCGCGCGCTACAAGTACACGGTTATGCTCGTGGGCCTCACACTGCTCGTGCTCCCTGCCGTCATCGGGCGCGAGATCAACGGAGCAAAGCTGTGGATCCAGTTCGGCGGCATGAGCTTCCAGCCCGGCGAGATCGCCAAGATCGCCATCATCATCTTCCTCGCGGGGTACCTGGCCCAGAATCGCGAGATGCTCTCCGTATCGACGCGCGGTCTCTTCGGCGTGTGGATGCCCGAGCCGCGCACGCTCGGTCCGCTCCTGCTGATGTGGGCGGTGTCGCTGTTCGTCCTGGTGTTCGAACGCGATCTGGGCTCTTCGCTGCTGCTGTTCGGCATCTTCCTCGTGATGCTCTACACCGCGACCGGACGCTTCTCCTACGTGGCCGTCGGCACCGGACTCTTCGGCGCGGGCGCCGTCGTGGCGTGGCGACTGTTCGACCACGTGCAGACGCGCGTCGCCATCTGGATCGACCCTTTCGCCGATCCCACGGGGCGCGGATACCAACTCGTCCAGTCACTGTTCGCGTTGGCGGCGGGCGGACTCATCGGCACCGGGCCGGGCAACGGCATGCCCAACCGCATCCCCTTCGTCGAGACCGACTTCATCTTCAGCGCCATCGGCGAAGAGCTGGGACTTCTCGGTGCCGCCGCCGTCATCACCTGCTTCATGGTGCTGACGCTTCGGGGTCTGGCCACGGCGGCGCGCGCGAAGAGTGACGTCGCCGCTCTCGTCGCGGTGGGAATCGTCGCCTCGCTCGTGCTGCAGGCGTTCGTCATCGTCGGCGGCGTCACGCGCCTCATCCCCCTGACCGGCGTCACGCTTCCGTTCATGAGCTACGGCGGCTCCTCGCTCCTATCGACCTTCATCGCGCTCGGACTGCTCCTGCGCGCCGGTGACGAGAGCACGGGGGCCGAAACCGAGATGGAGTCCACCTCTGTCGACCTTGGCGTGCTCGGTCGCGTGGCTCTCGGACGCAGGCTCACGGCTGTCGCGGTGACGCTCGCGCTCATGCTGTCGGTCCTGATCGCGAACCTGACATGGATCCAGGTGGTGCAGGCGCGTTCGCTGGCGAACTCACCGGCCAACAGCCGTGACCTGGCCGAAGCCGCCCGCTCCGCCCGGGGCTCGATAGTGACCCGCGACGGCGTCGTGCTGGCCGAATCGGTCCGGACAAGTCGTACCCGGTTCGAGCGCCGCTATCCGCAAGACTCCCTTGCCGCGCACGTTGTCGGGTACTTCTCGTACCGCTACGGACGCAGCGGTATCGAGGCTGCGGCCAACGACGCGCTGGCCGGGCGGCGGTCATTCCGCACCTGGCCCGACGTGGTCGATGCCGCGGCAGGCAGACCCGTCGAGGGCGACGACGTGGTGCTCACCATCGACTCCCGGGTGCAGAGCGCGGCGGAGCGCCAGCTCAAGGGTAAGGTGGGCGCCATCGTCGTGATCGACCCGCGGACCGGGGCGCTGCTGGCAAGCGCGTCCAACCCCACCTACGACCCCGGCGAAGTCGACGCCCAGTGGGAGAAGCTCTCATCCGCGGCCGGGGCGCCGCTCCTGGACCGCACTCGCCTGACGTTGCTCGCTCCGGGGTCGACGTTCAAGGTGGTGACCCTCACCGGAGCCTACGACGCGGGGGTCGCCACATCGCAGACCACGTACCCGGGCCCGGGCTCGATGGAGATCGGCAACGCGCCGGTCACCAACTTCGAGGGCGGTTCGTATGGGCCGCTTGACCTCGTGAGCGCCACAGCAAAGTCGGTGAACACCGTCTTCGCCCAGCTCGCCGTGGACATGGGGCCCGTCAAGCTCGTGAACCAGGCAGTGCGCTTCGGGTTCAACGACGCTCCCCCGCTCGAGCTGCCGACGAAGGCCTCGCTCATGCCCGACCCTGACGAGATGACCACGTGGGAGACCGCGTGGGCGGGCGTCGGACAGCCCGTAGGCGAGCACGAAAGCCCGCCAGGACCTCAGGCCACCGCGCTGCAGATGGCGCTGATCGCATCCGGCATCGGCAACAGCGGCGAGGTCATGCGGCCGCATCTCATCGAACGAATCGTCGACCCAACCGCCGGCGGTACGACGTTGCTGGGCGCCACCACCCCCCGGCGCTGGACGCGCGCTACCGATCCGCAGACCGCCGCCCAAGTAGCTGAAGCGATGCGCGCGGTCGTGAAGAGCGGAAGCGGAACGCGAGCCAGCATCCCGGGTGTGGCGGTCGCGGGCAAGACCGGTACGGCCGAAGTCGGCAAGGGCCGGCGCACGAACGCGTGGTTCATCGCCTTTGCGCCGGCAGAGAACCCCACCGTGGCGATTGCAGTGATGATCGAGGGCGGTGGTACCGGCGGGCGCGTCGCAGCACCCGCAGCAAAGCCGGTGCTCGAGGCGGCACTGGGGGCGCAGACGCGGTGAGGCGACCGTCCCCCCTTGCGCCTACCCCAATCGGCTAGAATGTCGGTGGACGACCCTGTTCGTCCCCGCAGGTGACAAGCGTGGAGGCTGACGAGTTGGACGAGATGATCTTCGGGCGCCGCTATCGCGCAACCGAGAAGATCGGTTCGGGCGGGATGGCCGAGGTATACAAGGCCGTCGATGAAACGCTGGGCCGTACTGTCGCCGTGAAGATCATGCACCCTCGCTACGCCTCTGACCCGACCTTCACCGCACGCTTCCGTCAGGAGGCGCAGGCTGCCGCCAACCTGCAGAGCCCCTACATCGTCAACATCTACGACTGGGGCCAGGACGGCGACACGTACTACATCGTGATGGAGTACGTCCGCGGCACCGATTTGAAGTCGATCATCGAGGACCGCGGCGCACTCGATTCGCGCCGAGCCGCTGAGATAGGAAGTCAGGTGTGTGCGGCGCTGTCCGTCGCCCACGGCTACGACGTGATCCACCGCGACATCAAGCCGCACAACATCATGGTCACGCCCGATGGTGGCGTGAAGGTCATGGACTTCGGCATCGCTCGCGCGGGCAACACCACGATGACGCAGACCGGATCGGTGCTTGGGACGGCTCACTACGTCAGCCCCGAGCAGGCCCAGGGGCGCGAACTCAGGGCGCCGAGCGACCTGTACTCCTTGGGTATCGTGCTGTACGAGGCTTCGACGGGAAAGCTCCCCTTCGACGCGGACACGCCCGTCGCCGTCGCCCTGAAGCAGGTCAACGAGCAGCCGGTCCGTCCCACCAAGGTCAACCCGAACGTCTCGCCGGACCTGGAGCGTGTCATCGGACGGGCGTTGGCCAAAGACCCGGCCCGCAGGTACGCCACCGCTGAAGAGATGCGCCGCGATCTGCTCAAGGTAGTCACCGGCGAGGGCGGAGTCGGCGCGATTCCCGCGGTGGTGGCCGTCAGCGATGGCACTGCCGTCCTCCAGCCTGTAGGGTCCGACAACTACGACGCCCCGGTGGTGCGACCGGGCGACCAGAAGCGCAAGGTGTGGCCATGGATCGTGCTTGCCGCCGTGCTGGTCGCCGCAGGCCTCGCCGTAGCCGCCGCCATGGGACTGCTCGGGCCGCAAGGCCTGCCGGTTCCCGATGTCACCGGGAAGCGCCAGGTCGAGGCCGAAGCGACGCTCGTCGAGGCAGGCTTCATGATCGGCGAAGTCGAGCAGGTCTTCGACGACGAGGTCGCCGGCCTGGTCATCGACCAGTCTCCCGTGGCCAACGCGACAGCCGAGAAGGGCTCGCGCATCAACCTTACCGTGAGCAAGGGCCCGGAAGTGGTCCAGGTGCCCAAGCTCATCGGGCTCACCGAAGAGGACGCCCAACGCGAGCTGACGGCGGCAGGCCTCATCCCGCAGCCGCTGCCCGATGAGTACAGCGCCACCATCGATGCGGGCGTCATCTTCAAGCAGCAGCCGGCACCAGGCGAACCCGCGGAGAAGAACACTCCCGTGCAGTACGTCGTCTCGCGCGGCGTCGAGACCACCATTGTCCCCAACGTCACCGGCATGTCTCGCGCGAACGCCGAGTCCAAGCTCCGGGACGCCGGTTTCCAGGTCAAGTCATCGGATCAGTTCAGCGAGTCCGTAAAGACGGGCGTCGTCATCAGCCAGAACCCTCAGGAGAAGCTGAAGGTCGCGGTTGGCTCGCTTGTGCGCATCGTAGTCAGCAAGGGCTCCGAACGAGTTCCCGTGCCCGATGTCATCGGGCGCACGGTGATCGACGCCACCGCCGTTCTGGAAGCGGCCGGCTTCGAGGTCGAGCTCACCTACGAGCCCCACTCGGAGGCCGGAACGGTACTCGACCAGGATCCAAGCCCCGGTACGGCGGTTACCAAGGGATCCACCATCACGCTGCTTGTGGACCAGACCGCACCTTAGCGCCACGCAAATCATCGGCTGCGGCATACACCTTGCTGCGGACGTATCTACTCGCCCGATAGGACGACATGTTGGAGACCCCATGAAGCGCACCCTCGCCCTCGCCCTGTTCGCTCTCGCCCTCGCGGCAACCCCCATCGTGGCCATCGCGGCACCGCCTGCAGTGGAGTGGCAGCGAGTCGACGTCACCATGCATCAGGAGCAGGGACACTCGATCCTCATCATCTCGGGCAGCTTGCCTGAAGGAACCAAACTGCCCGCGACGGTTCAGCTCAGCGCGCCTAAGGGTGGCGAGATCCAGTGGGCTGGCGAGATTCTCGGCACGGGAGTTGAGAATGACATCGAGGCCAAGCCCCAGAAGACCGAGGGCAAGGACTTCGACACCTATAGCTTCACGCTGACCAAGGCACCGATAGGACAGATCGAGGTAGTGCCACCCGCGCCAGCGACCACCACGTCCGACGCTCAGAGCTTCGCCACCACCTTCGCGTGGACTCCGCCAACGGATGTCGAGACGGTGCGCATGAATGCGCTCGTGCCCGCTGGCGCCCAGATCGCTAACGAGAGCGAGGGCGCACAGCTGATTCCTGGCGGCGATGCCAGCACCAACTACGTCTCAAAGCAGTTCATGGAGGTGAAGGCTGGCGAGCCACTTGAGCTCGCCTTCAACTACACCGTGGTCGCGGCCCCGGCAGCTCCGCCTGCCTCCTCGTCTAGCAGCCCCGCCGTGGCAATAGCCCTCCTCGCCGTTGGCGCCCTGTTCGTCGGCACCTTCATCGCGATTCGCCGTAAGACCCAGCTCGTACGCGCCGGGGCCCTGCAGTCAGACGAGTCCGATGAAAGCGTCGAGGGCGGGCAGGCTGTCCTCGCCCTTGATGCATCCGACACCGCTGGAGACGTTGCTACTGCGAGGGTTGAGGCTTCCGAGGCTGAGGACGGCGAAGAGGACTACGTCGCAGCGCGCCCGAGCTCCCGCGCGCCCAAGATGATCGCGTTTGGCGTAATCGGCGTCATCATGGTGTTCGGCGCAATGGCCTCCTACCGCAGCGTGGCGCCTCAGACGGTGAACGGCACGGTCACCCGCACCTTTGGCACCGGCGACGAGTGCGCGCAGGCTTCGATCATCGTGAAGCCCAACCCAGGCGTCGATCTGGCGCGGTCTGCTGACGACGTACTTGGCGTCTTCTCAAACGTTCCCGGCGTCGCGAAGGCAAGCCTGAACGTGGCAGAGGGCCGTGTCGAGATCGGCTACTGCGGCTCTTCTGCCACCGAAGAATCGCTCAAGCAGGCGTTGGCCTCGTCAGGGCTCGTCGTGGTCGACTAGGGACTCTCGCTCGCCCTTGCACTAACGTTTCGATAGGCATATAGTTCGCCTCACGAATTATTCGGAGGTGAAACTACTTTGCCGCACGACTCCCTGCCCGACGCCCTGCTCGACGAGCTCGACGCGAGCGTGATGATGCTCGGTCGCATGTTCGCGGGACGCCACTCCGACGCATGCCACGACACCGTGCTGTCGATGCCGCAGATGCTGATGCTGCGCATCCTTCACGAAGCCGGTGCGATGCGCGTCGGCTCGCTTGCCACCGCACTCGGCATCAAGGCGCCGGCCACCTCGTCGATGGTCGAGGCGCTCGAGGAGCGCGAACTCATCGGACGCACGGGCGACCCGGATGATCGTCGCGTGTCGCTCGTTCACGCCACCGAGGCAGGCATCGCACAACTCGAGGCCGCCGAGCTCCTGCGCCGCAAACACATGCGCCGCTACGCAGAGTTGCTGGGCGAAGACGATGTACGCGCCCTGATCCGCATTCACCGGACACTCATCGAAGCCATGGTCTCCGAGCGCGTCTAAGCGCACCGGACCCAAGCCCGCGAAAGGACCTCCCTCCCCCATGGACCGCATCACACGCTTCTCGCTCAAGAACTCGGCCGCTGTCATCCTCGTGGCATTGCTCGTCACCCTGGGTGGCATGTGGTCGGCCTCGCAGCTCAAGCGCGAGACGATGCCTGACATCTCCATCCCCGTGGTCGCGGTCGTCACCCCGTACCCGGGCGCGGCACCCGGTGACGTCTACGACAACGTGACCGAGCCGCTGGAGCAGGCTCTACGCGGCGTCCCGGGCGTCAAGCGCGTGAGCGCACAGTCGCAGGATTCGGTGTCGGTCGTCGTCGCGGAGTTCAGCTTCTCTGAGGACATGGACGAGGCCGAGACCAACGTCAACAAGATCCTCGACACCGTGAAGCTCCCTGAGAACTCCATCGCCCCCAAGGTGAACCGCATCAGCTTCGGGTCGGCGCCGATCATGAAGATCGCCGTGATGGGTGACTCTGATGGCACACCTGCAGATGTGGTCGCCCTGCGGGCCGACGTGCGCGAGCGCGTCATTCCCGCGCTGCAGTCCGTGGAAGGCGTCGGCGAAGCACGGCTCGCTGCCGATGCCCCCGGCGCCATTCGTATCACCCTTGATCCGGACCGCCTCAAGGACGAAGGACTCACCGCCGAGTCCGTCATCCAGCAGCTTCAGGCCGCCAACCTCTCCTTCCCCATCGGCGCGGTCGACCTCGGCGCAAGCACCCAACCGATCCGCGTCGGTGGCTCGATCGAGGGCGTCAGGGACATCGAGAACTTCACCGTCGCCGTCTATCCCAACCAGGGCGAAATGATGGGAGAAGCGTTCGGCGCCATCGGCGAGGGTATGGGCCAGCTCGGCTCGGCCGTGGGCGGTCTGGCCAAGGGCCTCGGCGCCATCGGTCAAGCCACCGGTCAGCTCGGTGCAGGCGTGGGCCAGCTCGGCTCCGCCACCGGCGAGGTCGCGATGCAATCCGGCCTGATCAACGGCATCCAGCAGATCCAGGCGCAGATGTACACGCTGAAGTACGACACGCTGCCGCCGATGAAGGCCGCCGCGTCGCAGATGCCGACGGACTCCCCCGCCTACGCAGAGCTCCAGGGCCAGATCTACGGCATCGAGCAGGTTGCGCTGCCGCAGATGCAGCAGACGGTGGACTCGATGCAGGCCCAGATCACCGCGTCGCAGAATAAGCTCAAGGAGCTGCAGCCCTCGGGCGGTGCCACCGCCCCCTCAGGCGGCATGTCCATGCCCGCCGGTGGGTCATCCGGGGGCTCCGGCAGCGCCCCGACGCTCGAGATGAAGATCGGTCGTGTGAAGCTCGCCGATATCGCAGAGGTGAGCTACGGTCCGGCCGACGGCACGGTCGGCACGCGCGCCAACGGGCGTCCTGCAGCGCTCATCGATATCGTGAAGACTCAGGAAGCCAACACCGTCAATGTGAACCGCGGTGTGGATACGGAGATGGGACGCCTCTCGGGCGACTTCCCCGTGGCAGCCGAAGTGCTGACCGTCTACGACGCAAGCAGAGGCATCAACGCCTCAGTCGACGGCATGGTGCGCGAGGGTATGCTGGGCGCGCTCTTCGCAGTCATCGTCATTCTGCTGTTCTTGCGAAGCTGGCGTGCGACGATCATCGCTGCGGTCTCGATACCGCTGTCCGTCCTGGTCGCACTAGGGATGCTGAGCTTCACCGACGTGACGCTCAACGTCATGACGCTGGGTGGCCTCACCGTGGCCATCGGCCGCGTCGTGGACGACTCGATCGTCGTCATCGAGAACATCTTCCGACACATGCAGATGGGCGAGAAGCCCACGGTCGGCATGATTCGCGCGGCAACGCACGAGGTCTCAGAAGCCATCACGTACTCAACACTCACAACGGTCGCGGTGTTCCTGCCGCTTGGACTCGTGACCGGCGTCATCGGCAAGATCTTCCTTCCGTTCGCCCTGACCGTGGCCATCGCACTGCTGGCCTCGCTGCTCGTGGCCGTTACCGTCGTGCCGCTGATGGCGAAGTGGCTGCTCCTGCGCGCCAAAGTGCCCGCTGAAGAGCGCACCGACTCGAAGACCATGACGTGGTACCGCCACGCGCTGAGCTGGTCACTGGACCATCGCTGGATGGTTGTGGCCGGCGCACTTGCGCTGTTTGTCGGCTCGCTCGCGCTCATCCCCGTGATCGGCACCGGCTTCGTACCTGAAGCCCAGGAGAAGTACCTGCAGATCGAGGTCACCTACCCACAGGGCACCAAGTCCACGAAGGTGGACGGTACGGTGTTGGCCATCGAAGAGCTGGTGGCAAAGGACCCCGACGTCGAGATCCACCAGAGCACCGTCGGTGGCAGCAACGACTTCTCGATGTCAGGCGACATCGGCGGAACGAACAAGGCCGTCGTCTACGTGCGCCTGGGAAGCGACGCCGAGATGGAGCAGGTGCTCGCACGCCTGAAGAAGTCCGCTGAGCCGCTCAAGACCGACGGCGCCCAGATCGTCTTCCAGCGCGTGGACGCCAGCGGCACCAACAGCTCGCTCGACATCGTCGTGGTCGGGGACGATCTGGCTGCCATTCGCAGGACCTCCGAGGATGTCGAGAAGGTCCTTGTGGCTCGCCAGGACCTCGAGAACGTCACCTCCAACCTTGGCGACAGCCAAAAGCAGCTCGTGGTCGATGTGGATCAGGCGAAAGCGGCCAAGTACGGCCTCAACGCCGCCATGGTCGCAGGGACCGTCCGTGGTTTCGTAGCCGAGCAGCAGGCGGGCAGCGTCAAGCTCGATGGCAAGCCCACCGACGTCATGTACTCGCTCGCACTCGACCCCGTGAAGAAGGCGACTCAGATCAAGTCTCTGGAGCTTGCGACGCCGCTCGGCGAGAACGTGACTCTGTCCAAGATCGCCAAGGTCGAGGAGACGGGCTCGCCCATGGCGGTTCTGACGCGCAATGGGCAGCAGTACGCCGCAGTATCGGCCCGCATCACCGAGCGTGACTCGGGCTCGGTGATCGCCGCCGTGCGCGAGGACCTCAAGGGCGTGAAGCTTCCCCCGGGAGTCACCCTGGAGGTGGCGGGAGCAGCCGAACAGATGAACGAATCGTTCTCGCAGCTCAACATGGCCTTGCTCATCGCCATCGGTGCGGTGTACCTCGTCATGATCATCGCGTTCGGTGAGGCCGTGGCCCCGCTCGCCATCATGTTCTCGCTGCCGCTTGCGGTGGTCGGCGGGCTGTTCGGCCTGCTCATCGCAGGCCTCCCACTCGACATCCCGGCGATGATCGGTGCGCTGATGCTCATCGGTATCGTCGTGGCCAACGCGATCATGCTCATAGAACGCGTGCAACAGAACCAGCGTGCGGGATCCACGCGCCGCGAGGCACTCATGGAGGCCGGCGTGACGCGCACGCGGCCCATTCTCATGACCGCCGCCACCACGATCATGGCGCTCGTGCCGCTCGCCTCCGGCTTCGCCGAGGGCGCGCTCATCAGCCAGTCTCTGGCGGTCATCGTCATCGGCGGCCTGACGACCTCGACGCTGATGACGCTGCTCGTCGTGCCGGTCGCCTTCGATCTGCTCGAAGGCGCCAAGGAGCGGCTGTTCGGTCGCGAGACACGACTGGGCGAGACCGCGGAAGCGTAGATGCAGCAGCACTTGACCTAGGAGGGCGAAGGACGCATGAAGGTCCCGGATCTGAACGTCTGGATCGATGAGGTGAAGGCGTTGCCGGATGCCGATAGGGCCGGGATGTTGCTGGTTCACCGGGGTATCGTCCGCGGCACAACGCGTGACGGAGAGCCGATCACGGGGATGACGCTCTCTGTAGATCGCGAGAAGCTCGAACAGGTGTTGGCCGAGGCGACTAGATGGCCGGGCATCGTGGCCGTACGTGCGTGGGTGAATGAAGGCCCGCTGGACGTTGGCGATGACATCATGAGCGTGTTGGTGGCAGGTGACATCCGCGAGAACGTATTCAATGCTCTACAGCAGCTCGTGCGTGTCTTGAAGACCGAGGTCGTGACCGAGTACGAGCACTTCTGAGCACGTGCTCGGCGAATTGACGGTGACGCTTTGACAACTAGATGATAGATGCATATAGTACGGGGTGTCTCGTATATGCAGTCTACACCTAGTTGGGAGCGAGCATGGTTCCTGGTCGAGGATGCGACCCTGACGTCGTTGGGATGCAGGGTGCTCGGCACGGGGCATCCCGTCCGTGCTGCCGCAGGGGTGGCGGAGGAGGGCTCGGCGCCTTCGCCGAGCCAGCAGCACTTGCGGCTCTCGTAGGCCGAACCGGTCACGGCTATGACTTGCGTCGCGAGATCAGCGACATCACCAACGGTGAGATCGAAGTCGACGCGGGCGGACTCTACCGCGTCCTGCGCCGCCTCGAAGAGGAGGGGTTCGTCACCTCCGAGTGGTGCGAGAGCGAAGCCGGTCCCCAGCGTCGCGAGTATCGCCTCACAGAGGAAGGCCGCGAGCTTGCAGAAGACTGGGTAGCTCACCTGCGCGAGCGCGAGCGGCTGTCCCGTCGCCTCGCTGACGCACTTGGCTCGGCGCTCGGAAGCGTCGACGACACCTGATCATGGGAGGTAATCATCATGCCCGGATACGACAGCACCGGCCCGATCGGCCACGGAACGATGACGGGTCGCGGACAAGGGTTCTGCATCACCGACGACCCGGCGATACTCGGTAGCCTCTTGGCATCGTGGGAGAGAGGCATCGGCCGAGGACTCAAGAGCCGATGCGGTGGCCCCAGGGGCGGACGCCACCGGGGCTCGATCCTCGGAAGGCACAGGAGGTGGCAGTCGTGAAAGTGGGGGTTTCGGCTCTCGGACCGACGCTGCACGACCAGGTAGACGAGCGTTTTGGGCGTGCCGCCTATCTGGTAGTAGTTGACGTCGATACGCTTGAATTCGAGACGGTGGACAACACGCTGAACCGCAACGCCTTGCAGGGATCCGGCATCGGAGCCGCCGAGGCGGTGTCGGCTCGCCACGCGGAGGCGGTGATCACCGGTCATCTGGGCCCCAAGGCGTACAGGGCCTTGCATGCGATCGGGATAGAAGGCTATGCCGGTGCCGGAATGACGGTCCGAGAGGCTGTCGATGCATGGGCCGAGGGCACGTTGAGCATGCTGGTTGAGGGCGAAGCGCACGCCGGCATGGAGTGAGATCGCCACAGACGGCGATCCGGATCAGGAGGCACGAATGGCCGAGAACAAGATACTTGCGGTTCCCTCGATAGGTGAGGGCGGTTTGGAGGGCGAGCGTTCCGGCCACTTCGGCCACTGCGACTGCTTCACTCTGGTGGAGATCGTCGACGGGGCCATTGCCGAGGTGCGTGTCGTCGAGAACCCGCCTCACGAAGAGGGTGGCTGTCTACGACCGGTCAACCTACTCGCTTCACACGGAGTGCAGGCCCTGATCGTCGCAGGCATGGGGGCGAGGCCTCTGGCAGGTTTCGAGGCGGCTGGCATCACCGTCTACTTTGAGAACGCGACGCCCGGCATCGGTGAAGCTGTACAACTCGTGCTCGCGGGGGATCTGACGGTCATGGACTCGCGGCACGTCTGCGGTGGGCCCTAGGTTTGCCCGAACAGACATCATCTGCGGCCCTCCCCGCCTTCACGCTTGCCATCGCATCCGGCAAGGGCGGGACCGGCAAGACGCTGCTTGCCACGAACATCAGCGCCCTGTGTGCGGATGTCGGTGAGCGCGTGGCGCTCGTCGACTGTGACGCCGAGGCGCCGAACGACCATCTGTTCGGTCGATACGAGGGTCCCCGCAGCACGCGGGTGGACTCGCTCTTCGCTTCCGTCGACACAGATGCCTGCTCGGCGTGCGGGTTGTGCCGGGATGCGTGCGCCTACGGGGCGGTTAGGGTGCTGGGCTCCTCGGCGCTGGTGTTCGAGGAGCTGTGCCACGGGTGCGGTCTGTGCGTGGACATATGCCCTGAGAACGCGATCACCGAGATGCCGAAACGAATCGGAGAAGTCTCGGTAAGGCGATCGGCTGACTTCGCCCGTCTCACCTTGCTGACCGGTACGCTGGATGTGGGTCAGGTCAAGACGCCCGCAGTGATTCGAGCGGCGCGCGATGCCGCCGCATCGGTCCCGGCAGATCTCATCGTGCTTGATGCGCCACCGGGCGTCGCTTGCGCTGCGGTAGCAGCCGTTCGCGGAGCTGACGCTCTCCTCCTCGTGACCGAGCCGACCGCGTTCGGGCGACACGACCTAAGGCTCGGGCTGGAACTCGGTCGTTCACTTCGGTTGCCGATGGCCGTCGTGGTGAACCGAGCGGGCACAGGTGGCGACGGAATCGACGAGCTCTGCGACGAATTCGGTGTTCCCGTGATCGCCCGCATCCCCTTCGATCGGCGTATCGCCGAGGTGTACGCACGCGGAGGTCTGGCGGCGGCGGAGATGCCGGATGTGCGTCAAGCACTCAGCGGCATCCTCGATGAGATGCGCAAGATCGCGACTCGAGAGTCGGTGCGTCGTTGAGGAGCATCGTCGTGGCATCCGGCAAGGGCGGAACCGGCAAGACCACGCTGACGGCAGCGTTCGCTCACCTCGCCGCTGCACACAACCGGGTTGTCGTTGCTGACGCTGACGTCGAGGCGTCGAACCTGCCACTGGCCTTGCGCGTTCGCACTGACGACTGTCTCGCGTTCAGTGGTGGCGCCGAGGCGAGCATCGATGAGTCGACGTGTTCGGCGTGTGGCGCGTGCCACGATGTCTGCCGTTTCGCGGCGATTCTGCCCGGCACGGATCACTACCTCGTGGACCATCTGTCCTGCGAGGGGTGCGGTCGCTGCGAGCACGAATGCCCGGTCGGCGCCATCACGATGAGAGTTCGCACCGTCGGGGAAGCGTGCACGGGATCGAGCTCTATTGGACCCGCTGCTTTCGGCCAGCTGGGACCCGGACAGGACCTCTCGGGCCGGCTAGTGACTGAGGTCCGGCGCTTGGCCTCAGAAGCCGCCGGGCGCCACGATGCCGATCTGCTCCTGATCGACGGTCCTCCGGGCGTCGGCTGTCCCCTCATCGCCGCGGTCGCCAGTACGGATCTGCTTGTCGCCGTCGCAGAGCCATCGGTCTCCGGCGCGCATGATCTTGAGCGGTTGGTCAAGCTCGCACGGAGACTGAACCTCCCCGTGCTAGTGGTGTTGAACAAGGCCGATCTCGCCGAAGAGGGGGCGAAGCGGATTCGAGCGTTGTCACGCGACCACTCGTTGCCGATCATCGCCGAGGTGCCCTTCGATCCGACGATCGCGGGGATGCTGGAGGCGCTGGCCAGCGGACGGGATGCCATGGCGGTCCGCACGCCCGCGCTCGTCGCCATCACCGAAGCATGGGACAGGGTTCGAGACGAGTTGAACGGCGGGATCTGACGTGCACGACTACGGAGAGCACTTCGACTTCCCGGTAGACAGGTCGGGGATGCCTGCCGTCAACGGGGCATATGGTGACTGAGGCTTGAGGCTCGACGTTGTTTCGAATGAGCCAGAGCATCTCTCGAACGAGGAAGGAGAATGGCATGGCCGACAAGGCTATCGGCTGCGCACGCCCGACCGGTTCCGTGATCGGAGCAGAGCCGAGCGAGGAGAAGCCGGCACCACAGCAGACATCCAAGGAGGTCCCCGTGAGCAAGATAATGGTGGGCAGGAAAGCTCCCGACTTCACAGCGCCAGCGTACCAAGCTGGGGAGTTCACCCAGGTGAAGCTTTCGGATCATCTGGGCAAGTGGATCGTGCTCTGTTTCTATCCTGGTGATTTCACCTTCGTTTGAGCGACCGAGGTGTCGGCGGTCGCCGCGAAGTATCCCGAGTTCAAGGCGCTGGGTGTCGAGGTCTTCTCCGTCAGCGTGGACTCGCAGTTCGTTCACAAGATGTGGGACGACAACGAACTCTCGAAGATGGTCGATGGCGGTGTCCCGTTCGCGATGATCTCTGATGCCGCAGGGCATCTGGGAACCGCGTACGGAGTCTACGACGACGAGGCCGGCGTGGATGTCCGCGGCCGCTTCATCATCGATCCAGACGGCGTGATTCAAGGCATGGAGGTGCTCACACCTCCCGTGGGTCGGCGCGTGGACGAGACCCTGCGCCAGATCAAAGCCTTCCAGCACGTGCGAGCGACGGGCGGAGCCGAGGTCACACCATCCGGCTGGGAGCCCGGTAAGAAAGTGCTCAAGCCGGGGCCGGACCTTGTGGGGCACGTCTGGGAGGTCTGGAAGCCCGGAGCGGAGTAGGAACACCACTTGTCCCCCCTGGCAACCGCCCCCCCTCGGGTTCGCGGTCGGCGCACTCGATCTGGGGGGCATGGATAAGGATGTCGCGATAGAGGAGTCCGTCCCGAAGTGCTATGCCTTGCAGCATTCGGACGCAGCCGTTCTTGCAACGATTCTGGGATTCGTCGTCATGACGGGACTCGACTTGGCTTTGGGGTAGGCCGCCGCGGCGGCGCCCCGCGGGCTAGAGGCGGGCGCGATAGGAGTTCTGAATCGCTGCGGCCATGACTTCAAGGCGACGTATGTCTTCGAAGCGGATGTCGGCAGTCTGGATCACGCAGTGCTCACACGCGGCTTCGTATTCAAGCCCTAACTCCTGCGAGCGCTCTGACAAGTCCGTGCCGGGGAGCACGTGCAGTGTCGATGACTGCACGACGCCCGGGTCTATTTCGAAGAGCCACCGCAGACCCCCGATGACGTCGAACGCATCGTCCCCCGGAAGGCCGAAGATCAGGTCGCATTCGACGGATATTCCTTGGCGCTTGAGTTCCGCAACACCTCGGGCGAAATACTCAGGGTTGAAACTGCGATGGCACGTCTTGAGAGCGTCGGCGCCTATCGACTGTGGACCCGTCTCGACCGAGACGACGCCTGCCCTGCGCAGATCACGGGCTTGTTCCTCGTCGATACGCTCAATATCGACTTCGATCGTGTGGAGGGCCAGACCGCGTCTCGCATAGGGTTCAAGGATGCCTGCAAGCCAGTGCAGCCTCTCCGGAGTGAGGTTGAACACCGAGTCGACGAACGAGAAGGAGCGTACGCCGGGTGAATCGGCGACGGCCGCCACGTCGGCCGCGACGCGCTCTGCGGAGAAGTACCGGATGCGGGTACTCCCCTTGCCCTCGAAGCAGTAGCTGCACCGATGGGGACACCCACGATAGCTCTCGACATACGACAACGCCGCGTCCGGTGTGAGCAAGCCGGTGAGATAGGGAGACGGGATCTGATCGAGATCCTCCATGAGCGGACGGTCGGGGGCGCTGACGATCTCGTTTCCGTTCCGAGCGGTGACCCCGGGGCACCTCCATGGGTACTTGCCGGTCGCAATCACTCTGAGCAGCTCGGAGAAGGTCTCCTCACCCTCTCCGCGGACCACGATGTCCACGGCGGGGTTCGCCTCGAGCACCTGCTCGGCTACGCAGGTGACCTCGGGGCCTCCCAGTACGATTGTCAGATCGGGGTTCGCGTCGCGGATGATCGAACACGCTTGGTAGATGGCGCGTGCATTCCAGCAGTAGACGGAGAATCCCACCACATCGGGCGACATCCTGAGGATGCGATATGCGATCCACCAGGGATCGACCTCGGTAGTCAGATCCAGTGTCTGGAAAGCGGCCTTCCCTCGCAGCCGCGGGTGCGCCTCCGCGTAGGCTCTGAGATATCCCAGCGCGAGCGACTGATAGCCGGGGCGATTGAGAGCGACGAGCGCGACTTTGAGTGGAAGTTCAGGCATCGGTCACCCTGACCTCGGGGACCCAAAACCGTGGGAGACCCGCTCCGCGACCTGAGTCGCGTTGGGTGGCGGTGCGAGACTCGCCAGCACGGTGGCAGACGCTCCGGACACAGCTCCGCCGCACACACTGCCAAGTGCGCAGTCGCCGCACGCCTCAGCCTTGTCCCCGCTTACCAGGCGATACACGGAGGCAAGGTGCAGTTCCCACCCCCGTGCGAATCCGTACGGCACCCCTCGCACCTCAACCCATGTCGTGTTGACGACCCCTGTGTCGCACGCCGCCTCGAGCCATGGGCTCGCCTGATTCAGATCGAGATCGGTGTCATCCACGTCGAGAATCACCGCGTGCGCGCCGAATCCGCATGCAGCGGTGACGATCGCGGGTGCTTCGCGGAGATTATGGCGACAGACCGGTACGCGAAACGTGAGGTGAACCCGCACCCCGCCCTCCCGCGCCTCATCAAGGAAGGTCCTCACGCCCTCGACTGTCTGGTCGTAAGAGCCATGACGTCCCGACAGCGCATCATGGCGCTCGGCGTTCGGTCCAAGCACGGAGACTGTCAGCTGCCGAACACCGGAACGGAGCGCTCTGGAGGAAATCTCGCGGGAGGCCAGGGCGTGAGCGTCTGTTTCGAGGCCGATTCGGGCCGCACCGCTCTCGACCGCCGCGTGCAGCAGCTCGAATAGCGCGGGATGACGCAAGGGTTCAGCACCGACCAGATAGATGTTGGGACCGGACCCACCGGGCCATCCTTGGCAGACCTCACGGATTTCGGTCGCTACACCGGAGGGGTCGCGAAAGTGCTCGTCGATCGGTCGATGACAGCGCATACAACGTGGAACACCGCTGGCCGTTCCCAAGGCGATATCCGCGAAACTGAGCACGCGAGAGCCTCGTTTCTCAGGGCCGGTGCGTTCCTGTCCACTCTGCGCGGGATGAAGCGGCCGGAGCCCGGCGAGCCAGCCGCGGGCACTAGTCGGTCGTTGCCGGTTCGTCTACCTACGCCGGACACACGCCGGTTCCTGCCTACAGGGGTCAACGAGTACCGTCGGCCCCTCGTTCACCAGCACGCAGAGATCTCCGCGAACTGGTCGGCGGTCGAAGCGAACACCTCGACGAGTGCAGGATCGAAGTGGGTGCCGGCGCCGTCGAGGATGATGCGCGCGCTGTCGTCGTGGGCGAACGCGTCCTTGTAGACACGTTTGGATCGCAGCGCGTCATAGACATCCGCAATCGCCATGATGCGCGCACTGAGCGGAATCGCGTCGGCCCCAAGCCCGTCGGGGTAGCCGGTGCCATCCCAGCGTTCGTGGTGCGACCGCGTGATCTCGATGCCGACCTCGATGAATCGGTTACCCGGGTAGCGATCGCGCACCGCCTCGAGTGTGCGGGCTCCGACCGTGGTGTGCTCCTTCATGACCTCGAACTCGAGCACGTTCAGCTTGCCCGGCTTGAGCAGGATGTCGTCGCTGATGGCGACCTTGCCGATGTCGTGCAGCGTGCTCGCCTCAACGAGGCTGTCGACGAAGCTGCGCGTCACCCCGGGCTCCTCGTTGCGCCTGCGGTAGCCTTCGCCCAGCAGCCGACAGAACGCCTGCACGCGCTCGAGGTGGGTGCCGGTCTCGTCGTCGCGCGATTCAGCGAGCCGGGCGAGCGCCAGAATCGTTGCCATCTGCGCGTTGGCGATCTCGCGCACCTGCTCCATCACGATGTCCTCGAGTCGGTGCGTGTACTCCTCGACCTCTGTCTGCAGCTGCCGTAGACGCAGGTGGGTGCGCACGCGTGCGAGGACCTCGTCGACCTGGAATGGCTTCGTGATGTAGTCGACGCCGCCTGCTGCGAACGCATCGACCTTGTGGTCGGTGCCGTCGAGTGCGGACAGGAAGATCACGGGTGTCTGCGCAAACGCTCGGTTCGCCTTCATGCGCCGGCACACCTCGATGCCGTTCATGCCGGGCATCATTATGTCGAGCAGCACCAGATCGGGGACCTTGAGCTCCGCGGCCTTCAGCGCGGCTTCGCCAGACAAGGCCGACCGCGTGCGGTAACCCTCCGTCTTGAGCATGTCGGCGAGTATCCGCACGTTGGCGGGCACATCGTCAACCAGCAGCAGGTCCGGCTCCTCGCCATCAAAGGTCAAAGGCATTGCGGCTCCGATGTCGATTGCGACCTTCGGTTACACAGTGTCACAATACCCCTGCTGCACGTTGGATGCGCGGGGCGGCCGGGGGGACGGCGTTCCGATGGGGCCGTGTCCGCCGCCATTCACGCCGGTGAGGGGGATCAATGAGCCCGCTGTCCTACGCTGAAGTCGGCAACCACCGTCTGGCGTATCACCGCAGCGGTTCCGGAGAGACCGTCGTGCTGGTACACGGCATCACGACCTACTCGTTTCTGTGGGAGGGCGTTGCGGAGCCGCTGGAGGAGGAGTTCGACGTCATCGCCGTCGATCTGCTCGGGTGCGGCGACTCGGACATGCCTCTCGATGTCTCGTACGCCATCCAGGACCACGCGGATCGGCTCTACGAGTTCGTGACCGCGCTCGGAGTCGAGCGCTTCCACCTCGTGGGGCACGACCTGGGCGGGGGCGTCGCTCAGATCTTCGCCGTGCGGCATCCGGAGATGCTGCTGGACCTCACCGTCGCCAACAGCGTCGCCTACGACTTCTGGCCGGTGCAGCCGATCACCGCGTTGCGCACGCCGATCATCCGCCAGCTGCTCATGGCGACGTTCGACATGGGCACCTTCCGCCTGGTCATCAAGCGAGGGGTCTACCACACCGAACGCGTCGACGATGCGCTCATGGCCAAGTTCCAACGGCCGCTGTCCACGACGGAGGGGCGGCAGGCGTTCATGCACTTCGCCCGTTGCCTCGACAACCACAACCTCACCGACATCGCCGACGACATCCACGCGCTGCCGATGCCCGTTCTCATCATCCGGGGTGACGCCGACCCGTTTCTGAGCGCCGAGATCTCGGAGAAGCTGCACGCCAACATCCCCGGTAGCCGGCTCGAGCACATCCCCACCGCGTCGCATTTCGTGCAGATCGACGAACCGGAGATCCTGTCCGGCCTGATCGCGGGGTTCTGCCGTGAGCACCCTGCCTGACGACACCGCTGAGCTGCGCGCACTCGCCGAGGCCCTCAGCGAACGGGTGCGCATCCTCGAGGCCGAGAACGACCTGCTCACCGAGCGATCCGAGGACATGCTCCTGCTGGGACTCATCGGCGAGGGCCTGTCAGCGGCCGAATCGGTGCAGGCGGTGCTCGAGCATGGCCTCGAGCGCATCTCGCTGCTGAAGGCGATCCCGCTGTGCGCGTGCTACGCGCTCGGGCCCTCCGGCGCCAATCCTCTCGCCGTACACTCGGCGCACAGCAGCCGGCGTGTCGAGCCTCAGTCCGTCCCGCTGTTCTGCCAGTCTCTGCTCATCGAGACGCGCGAGTCCGTCTACCTGAACGGCCCCGACTGTGCCGATCTCATCGTCGAGCTGCCAGGCTCCCGCTTCCGTCCGACATCGATTCTCGGCATGCCGGTGCGCCGGCGCGATGCCACCTCCTTCCTGTTCGTCTTCGCCGATGACAGCAGCGACGACCACCTCGCGTCCCAGAGTCTGCTGTTGCACCGCCTCGTGGACATGATGCTCGCGCGCGTCGACTCTCTCGAGTTGATGGAGTCACTGCGCCACGTGAACGACGAGCTCTCGGGCGCCAACGACTTGCTGCGCCAGGCCACGCAGGCCAAGAGCGCCTTCCTGTCACTTATCAGCCACGAGATCCGCACGCCGATGAACGCGATCCTGGGATTCGCCCAGCTCATGGCCCGGGAGCCGGGCATCACACAGCAGCAGCGCGAGCGGTTGGCGATCATCGATCGAAACGGCGAGTACCTGCTCGCCCTCATCAACGACGTCCTTGAGATGGCTAAGATCGAGTCGGGACGCTCGACGCTCAGAGCTTCGACGTTCGACCTCGCGGTCATGCTCGCCGACCTTGACGCGATCTTCCGCGACCGTGCGCACAGTGCGGGCATCGACCTGCGCGTGGAGCTGACTGCCGACCTGCCTCGCTTCGTCACGACCGACAAGGCGAAGCTCCGCCAGGTGCTGGTGAACCTGCTGGGCAACGCGGTGAAGTTCACCCAGACTGGATCGGTGACCCTTGAGGCGACCGCGGAGCGGAGCGGCGAGGATACCGCGCTGACGTTCATCGTCACGGACACCGGGGTCGGCGTGGACGAGTCCGAGATCGAGCTCATGTTCGAGCCGTTCAGCCAGACCGAGAGCGGCCGGACCATGGGAACCGGGACGGGCTTGGGGCTGGCCATCTCTCAGCAGTACGTACGGCTGCTGGGTGGCGAGCTGACCGCGACGAGTTCCCGCGGGGTCGGCAGCCGCTTCGAGTTCACGGTGTGTGTGGAAGAGGGCGAAGCCGACGCAGCGGAGACACCATCGGCTCCTGAGCGCATCAGGCGCGCACCCGACGGCGGCCTGCGTGTCCTCGTCGCCGACGACTTCGCCGAGATGCGCACGCTCCTGAGCGAGATGCTCACGAACCTCGGCTACGAAGTCGAGACCGCATCTGACGGCCGCGAGGCGCTGGAGCGGTTCCACGCGGCGCCGCCCGACCTCGTGTTGCTGGATATGCGCATGCCGATCATGGGCGGACTTGAGGTCATCCGCGAGATTCGCACCGGCGACGTCGCGCCTGAAACGCCGATCGTCGCGCTCACCGCGAACGCGTTCGTCGAGACGCGCGGCGAGCTGCTCGACGCCGGAGCGAATGACTTCCTGAGCAAGCCGTGCACGGAGACCGAACTCGCCGACGCGCTCGGAGAGCTGCTCGAGCCGACGCCCGCCGCCACAGCCCCGGCACGCGAAGCGGTCGCGGGCGAGCCAGCCGCGGCGCCGCAGCACCTCATCGCGCGCGTGAAGCGAGCCGCTGTCATGGGCGACTTCGACAAGGTGGCCGCCCTAGTCGACGAGGTGCGCGAGTTCGATTCCCGGCTCGCGGAGCAGCTGCACGGCTTCGCCGCGGACTACGACGCCGACGCGATCGTGGACGCGTTCGGGCGGTAGAGGCGGGCGCGGTTACCGTGCGTCCAGCGTCTCTCTGAGCAGCCAGCGCCACGCGGGGATGACGCGCACCGGACCGGCGGGCGTTTCGTACTCTCCCGACTCGGTGAGCGTCACCACCGTCGCGAAGGCGGCGCCCGTCCCCCGCATGGCGGCCTCGGCACCCCGCAGCTCACGCGCACGCGTCCGTGCATCGGACAGCGAGGCACACACTTGCACGATCAGCGGTTCCGACGCATCCGTGTCCACAACGAAATCGGCACTGCCGTCGGAATCCGAGTAGTAGCTGACCGCCTCCTCGTGCAGACGCGAGTACCGTCGACGAAGGTCGAGGTAGACCGCGTTTTCGAGCAGGTAGCCTGTGTCCTCCGCCGACGGGTGAGCTGTGGCGGCGGCGAGCCCGGGATCCACCGCGTAGATCTTGCGAGGGTTCACCTGTCGCGCCCGGTAGGACGCCCTTCTGATGCCGACAGCGTGGACGAGCCGTGCATCGATCAGGTGTCCCAAGTACGCGCGCAGGGTGTCTTCCCCCACTTTCACTCCCTGCGACTTCAAGTCGTTGAGCATCCTGTTCACACTGAAATCGCGCGCGAAGTTGCTCAGCAGGTGAGAAACCATCCACGCCAATGCCACACGGTTCGTAGCCCCCCAGCGATTGGCGACATCCCGGTAGACCACCAGATCAACGTAGTCCTGCAGGGTCCGCCGGCGGTCGATACCCGACATATCCTGAACTGCCGGGAAGCCCCCCTCAACGAGGTAGAGCTCCAGAGCGCGCTCGAGTGCCGACCGTTGAGCCGCCCCCGGCAGCACCGCCGTCTCCGGTTCGAGACCCCGATGGCGCAGATACTCGCGGAAGCTGAACGGCAACACCTCGACGGCGGTGCTTCGGCCACGCAACTCGGTCGCCACCTCTGTGCTGAGAAGCTTGGCCGAAGAGCCCGTAAGGCGTACTCGGATGTTCTCCGTGTTGATGACACGCAATACGAAACGCTCCCACTCAGGGACCGCCTGTACCTCATCGAGAAACAGGTGAGCAGTCTGCTCGTAACGGCGTGGCCCGGTTCGAAACAACCATTCCAGAGCATCATTGAGGATGCCTGTGGTAACCGCTCCAAGACGGTCATCCTCGAGGTTCAACCACAGGATCGACGTGCGAGGTACGCCGGCATCAAGAAGTCGGCCAATCTCCTGGGCCATCAGATAACTCTTGCCGACGCGTCTCATTCCAACGAACGCCGTGGCCATGTTGGGCAACTCTGGCACGTAGACATCGCGAGCAGTGAGCTCTGGAAGCGGCATCGAGCCTTGTGCTTGAAGCAGCAGTTCCAGCCCTTGGTCCATCTCTCGCCCTCGCTATCATTGGGGGTTTATACCCTTACGGGTAAGGTTAATATTACGCACCATTACCCTTGCTGACAAGGGTATAAGAGTTCCCATCTGCACGAAATCGGTCGTGGCGCTGTCGGCACCGAGGCTCTCACTCGTCGATGCCGCGCACCCGTATCGCCGCTTCGCTGGGGACCGGGCAGTGGAGCTCGCACACCCCGCAACCGATGCAACGCTCGGCGATCACATGGGGGCGCTTGACCGCGAGCGTCGCGCCCTCCGGCGTGAGCACCTCGTCATCGGTGAAGACGATCGCTTTGTCCGCCACCGGGCAGAGCTCCTGACACACGAGGCAACTGCGATAGTCCGCCCACGGAATGCAGAGCGCGGTGTCGATGTAGGCCCGGCCGATGACGGTCGTGCGCTTCTCGGCAAGTTCGAGCGGTTCGATGGCGCCGGTGGGACAGACCCGCCCGCACTCAGCGCACGCCCAGTCGCAGCTGCCGACGCGGTAGTCCATCTCGGGCGTGAAGAGCCCCTCCGGCCCCGCCTTCGTAAGCGACGGCTGCAACACGTTCGTGGGACACACCTTCATGCACTGCCCGCAGCGGCTGCACAGCGCGAGAAGCGAATTCTCGGGCTGCGCGCCGGGGGGCCGGACGAGATGCGGGTCGCGCACCCGTCGGGGCAGCCCCGTGAACGTGAAGAAGCCTGCGAGCAGGGCCGCACCCGAACCGGCGAGGAACGCCCTGCGCGAGGGCTTACTGGATGCCTTGACGGGCCGCATGCCGAGGCTGATGGCGTCTGTCGGACAGACGTCCGCGCACTCCATGCAGAGCTGACAGCGCGAGGTGTCGGTGGCGAGGTACTCGTCCCTGACCGCATCGAGCGGACACGTGCGCTCGCATGCACCGCACGCGATGCAGGCATCGGCGTCGACCGCGCGGTTGCGCACGCCGAAGCGCCCGACCAGACCCAGCAGCGCACCGAGCGGGCACAGGTGGCGGCACCAGAGGCGGCGCTCCACCAGGTTCAGCGCGAGGATCCCCCCAAACACGCCCAGCGTGAACAGCGCCAGCCCGTAGACGCGCGGCTCCGCGTAGATGATGCGACCCGCAAGCGCCGTGGTGGCCGCATCGACGCCGCCGCGCAAGGGGGGCACGAGGTACGCGATGTCCCCCGCCAGACGCAACACGCGATCGATCAGCGGGAAGAGCAGCGTCGTGGCAGAACGCGTCAGCGTGGAGAGCGGGTCGAAGAAGAGGTACGCGCCGCTCGCGAAGAGGAGCAGGCCGGCGGAGAACAGGAGCACGAAGACGGGCACCACGCGCCAGAAGCCCCGGGCGCGCTGCGACAGTCCGATGCGGCGTTGCTTGGGCGAGGCGAACTCCACCACCGCCCCCATAGGACACACATAGCCGCAGAATGCCCGCCCCAGCACCAGGGGCACGACGAGCATCACCAGCGCGATCCACATCGGGGGCTTGATCACTCCGTTGACCGCCGAGTTGATC